>JAFPBJ010000043.1 GCA_017390525.1 Lachnospiraceae bacterium
GAAATCTACATAGTCAGGAAGTCCTCCCACATTATGGTGAGACTTAATCACTGCAGACTCACCACCAAGACCGCTTTCCACTACGTCAGGATATATGGTTCCTTGTGCAAGGAAATCTACTGTTCCTATTTTCTTTGCTTCCTCTTCGAACACTCGAATGAATTCCTCACCAATGATTTTTCTCTTTTGTTCAGGCTCTGTTACCCCTGTAAGCTTTGCATAGTAACGGTCCTGTGCATTTACTCTTACAAAGTTAATATCAAATGCTCCGTCTTTTCCAAATACACTCTCAACTTCATCGCCTTCATTTTTACGAAGTAAACCATGATCTACAAATACGCATGTAAGCTGTTTTCCAATTGCTTTTGCTAAAAGCGCAGCAAGTACTGAGGAATCAACTCCACCTGAAAGTGCAAGAAGTACTTTTCCAGTTCCTACCTTTTCTTTCACTTCTTGAATAGCATTCTCTACAAAGGAATCCATCTTCCAGGTTCCAGCACATCCACATACACCACGAACAAAGTTATAAATCATCTGTGTTCCATTAATTGTATGAAGAACCTCTGGATGAAATTGTACTGCATATAGCTTTTTCTCTACGTTCTGAGTTGCTGCAATTGGACAATCGGCGGTATGTGCTACCACTTCAAAGCCTGGAGCAGCTTCAGATATTCTATCAAAATGACTCATCCAGCATACAGATTTTGCTGGAAGGTCTTTAAACATGACTGCATTTTCTGCATACTCAATCTCTGTCTTTCCGTATTCTCCAACTTCAGGAGTGATAACCTTTCCACCTAATTTGTGCATCATAAGCTGCGCACCATAGCAAATACCAAGTACTGGAATTCCTAACTCAAATAACTCCCTCTGGTATGATGGTGAATCCTCTTCATAACAGCTATTTGGACCTCCTGTAAGGATGATGCCCTTTGGATTCATTTCTTTGATTTTCTCAATGTCAATCTTGTATGAGTAAATCTCACAGTATACATTGCACTCACGAACTCTACGGGCAACCAACTGATTATATTGACCACCAAAGTCAATGACAATGACCTTTTCTTGATTCATTTTGTTATCCTCCTGTTTATTCTTAATCAGAATCGTTTACAAGTCTAAGTGTCGTAAAACGCACTAGAATCTAGTTTGTAATTCTTTTTTATTATATGGTATTACCTATAGAAAAACAAGTAGTTTTCTATGGTTATTTACGCTTCACCAAGCCACTCTCATCAATCACTTGCACCATTTCTTTTATTTCCTCCACTGGAAGTACCAATGCAAATCGCACATACCCTTCCCCTAGGCTACCAAACGCATCCCCAGGTGTGCAAATGACTCCCGTTTTCTCCATAAGCTCCATACAAAATTCCTGTGAGCTTCCAAACCCTTCTGGTATTTTTGCCCACGCAAACATTGTTCCTGCACTATCCTTTACATCCCATCCAATAGAACGAAGGCCGCCACACAGTGCATCTCTTCTTTCCTGATACTTTCTGCATTGTTCCTTTACCCCCTCTTTTGGTCCCCGAAGCGCTGCAATGGCTGCATGCTGAATCGGCTGAAACATTCCAAAATCATACTGAGAGCGAAGCAATTTTAATGCATCCACCACCTGCTTATTTCCAATTACAAAGGATACTCTGGCACCTGTTAAATTAAATGACTTAGAAAGGGAGAAAAATTCTACTCCCACTTCCTTTGCCTCTGGATATTCCAAAAATGAGCCACCGTACACACCATCATAAATAATATCCGAATAAGCATTGTCATGTATAATAATAATTTCGTACTTCTTGGCAAATGCAATCAATTCCTTATAAAATTCTGGTGGTGCCACTGCACATACTGGATTATACGGATAGGACACCATCATATATTTTGCCCTTTTGGCTATGTCCTCTGGAATCTCGGAAAGCTTTGGCAAAAACTGATTTTCCTCTTTTAACTCATAAAAATAAAGCTCTGCTCCAGCAAAATATCCTCCTACTTCAAAGACTGGATAACCAGGATTCGGTAGTAACACTACATCCCCTGGATTACATAATGCCATACCAATATGAGCAATTCCCTCCTGAGAGCCATTTACTGCAGTGATTTCTTCTGTAGCAACCTCTACTCCAAAGCGCTCCATATAATAGTCTCGAACAGCTTCTAGAAGCTCTGGTAAATCTCGTAAGGAATAATGAAACTCTTCCGGTTTTGCTGCTGACTCTAGTAACGCAGCCTTTACATGGTCTGGTACTGGGAAATCTGGCGTTCCCACAGAAAGATTATAGACCTTCTTCCCACTTTTTAATAATTCTTCTTTCTTTTCATTTAATGCTGCAAAAATTCCTGTCTGAAAATGCTTCAAACGATTTGATGTTTCAATCTTCATTTTATACCTCCTGCATATCACAAGCTTTGCTTGTGATACTGCTACCAATCAATATTTAGAAGTTTACTTCTAAACTTATACCTCCTGCTATACTTCTTGTTTCTTTGGAATCCAATTTTCTCTTTTATAATGTATCGTAAAAAATATGGCTCGTACACACCAATCTAATACCATTGCAATCCATATTCCCTTTACGCCTAAGCCGAAATTTCTAGCCAAAATGTAGCTTGGTGCAATTCTGACTGCCCACATGGATATAACAGACAAAATCAAACAAAATTTTACATCATTGGCTGCACGCAAGGTATTCGGAAGTGAAAAGGATAAAGGCCAAATCACGCAGGCACAAAGGGCATGAAAAATAATAATCCACTGCGTAATAGACGCTGCTGTTTTTCCTAAATGATATAAATGAATTAACAATGGAAGTAGTGCTACTACAATCATATTTACAATAAGCATAGCACCATATGTAATTTTCACCAGCTTTTTATTGTAATATTTTACTTGCTCATAATCTCCTGCCCCTACGCACTGTGCTGTTACAGACAGCATTGCCATTCCAATTGCTTGTCCTGGAATAATTTGAAATAAAGCAATGGTATTACTGACAGCATTGGCTGCAATAGAAGAGGTGCCTAGAGTTGCCACCAGACTTAGAACCACAATTTTTCCAAGCTGAAACATACTATTTTCTAAGCCATTAGGCACTCCAATATACAAAATCTTTTTTATAATACTTCCACTTAATTGTAATTTAAAATATCCCTTTAACGTAATCTCCCTTTTTCCTTGAAAAAGCATAACTACAATAATAATTGCTGCCACAATTCTAGAAATAGTAGTAGGAATCGCCACGCCCATGACCCCCATATGGAATCCAAAAATTAGAATTGCATTTCCCGCTACATTAATTGTATTCATAATAAATGTAACAATCATAGTAACCTTTGAATTACCCATAGCCCGAAATAAGGCTGCTCCAGCATTATATATTGCAATAAAGGGAATAGAAAGTGCAGTAATGACTAAATATATCTTAGCCGATTTCATAACCTCCGCATCTATTTTTCCAAAAATCCCATGTAACACACCATTGTGAAATACAAGGGTAAGAAGCATAACTACGGCAGAAACAAGGGTAGCAAATAGCAAAAGCTGATTGGCTACCTTGCAGGACTCCTTTCGATTTTTGTGTCCTAAAAATTGTCCTGCCACTACCGCTCCACCATTTGCCAGCGCTGCAAAAATATTAATTAACAGCACATTCACCGTATCTACTAAAGAAACGGCAGAAATAGCCGCCTCTCCCGTTTGTGAAACCATAACCGTATCTGCCATTCCTACAAATACGGTTAAAAATTGTTCTATCATTAAAGGTATAATTAATTTTTTTATATCATTATTTGTAAAAAGCATACTTGCTTTTCTCTCATTTGTTTCCATACTTTCACGACCCTTGGGATTCCGATAAAATTTCCAAAGAATCCTCTGTTACCTTACATTGTAAAAATTTCACTATAACCCCTGCCCTCTTAGCCTCATCAAGCGCCACTCCAAATTCTTTATGAGTCTCTACATTTGCACGAACCTCAGTTACTCCTTCCATTTGAATCACAAAGGCTACCATACAATGATACCCCATCTTTGCTGCTTTTTGAAGCTCCTTTAAATGCTTAATTCCACGAAGGGTAGGTGCATCAGGAAAATAACCAATTCCGTCTACCTCTAAGGTACAGCCCTTTACCTCCATTAAATATTTTTCCTCCCCCTTTTCCATATAAAAATCTATGCGTGAATCTCCATAGGTAAATTCAGGCTTAATATAGGTATAATCTTGCTTCTTAAGCCACTCCGCCACCACCTTATTCGGTGCCTGACTATCCATATTAATAAGCCCAAAGCCCTCTTTATATACCGCAATTAAATCATATTTTGTCTTTCGACTTGGCTGGTTGCATACCTCTAATATCACCTTAGCATTAGGAAGTAACAATTCCCTGCAACGTCCCGTATTTTTCACATGAACGGTTTCTAACTTACCATCCACCCAAACCATAGCAATAAAACGGTTGGGTCTACTATGAAACACGCCTTCTACGACTTCTCTATATTTCATCCCACTACCTTCCTTCCACTAAGAAAGAAATTTCTTCAAATATTGGCCTGTGTAAGACTTCTCACATTGTGCGATTTCTTCAGGAGTACCTTGTGCTACCACAGTTCCTCCTCTATCTCCCCCTTCTGGTCCAATATCAATAATATAATCCGCGGTCTTAATCACCTCAAGATTATGCTCAATTACGACAACTGTATTGCCGCCCTCACTTAATTTTTGCAAAATATCCACCAAACGATGTACATCTGCAAAATGAAGACCTGTAGTCGGCTCATCTAGAATATAAATAGTCTTTCCTGTACTTTTTTTGCTAAGCTCAGTTGCAAGCTTAATACGCTGTGCCTCTCCACCTGATAAAGTAGTAGAAGGCTGTCCTAATTTAATATAAGAAAGACCTACATCCTTTAGGGCATTCATCTTTCTGCTAATAGACGGAATATTCTCAAAGAACTCACAAGCCTCTTCCACTGTCATATCCAGCACATCGAAGATATTTTTATCCTTGTATTTCACTTCAAGAGTTTCTCGGTTATAACGCTTTCCTCCACATACATCACATGGCACATATACATCTGGAAGAAAATGCATCTCAATTTTTACTAAACCATCTCCTGCACAAGCCTCACATCTTCCCCCTTTTACATTAAAGCTAAAGCGTCCCTTTTGATAGCCTCTTTCTTTTGCATCCTTTGTGAGTGCAAATAATTCACGAATCTGATCAAACACCCCTGTATAGGTAGCAGGGTTAGAACGAGGCGTTCTACCAATTGGAGACTGATCAATATCGATAATCTTATCTAGCTGCTCCACTCCTTCGATTCTATCATGCTTTCCAGCCTTTCCTTTTGCACGATTTAACTCTCTTGCAAGCTGTTTATATAAAATTTCATTTACCAGAGAGCTTTTTCCGGAGCCTGATACCCCTGTCACACAGGTAAATACACCTAAAGGAATCTCTACATCAATATTTTTCAGATTGTTTTCTTTGGCACCAATTACCCTTAAATATCCAGTTGGCTCTTTTCGCTTTTCTGGCACTGGTATTTTAATCCTTCCACTTAAATATGCACCAGTAATAGAGTTGGGATTTTCCATAATTTCTTTGGCATTTCCTACTGCTACCACTTCTCCACCACCAGCACCAGCTCCAGGTCCAATATCTACAATATAATCTGCAGCTAGCATAGTATCCTCATCGTGTTCTACTACAATCAACGTATTTCCTAAATCCTTTAGCCCTTGCAAAGAGCGAATCAATTTATCATTATCCCTTTGGTGAAGTCCAATACTTGGCTCATCAAGAATATAAGCAACCCCGACTAGCCCAGAACCAATTTGCGTTGCCAAGCGAATACGCTGTGCCTCTCCGCCTGATAAACTGGCAGTTGCTCGTCCAAGAGATAAATAATCAAGTCCAACATCCATTAAGAAACCAATTCTTGCATTGATTTCCTTCATTACCATGCCACCGATTTTTTGCTCTCTTTCTGTAAGCTCTAAGCGTTTCATATATTCCTGTAATCGTCCAATGGATAAATTGGTAACATCCGTAATATTTTTCCCACCAACAGTTACTGCCAAAGACTCTGGCTTTAACCTTTGTCCATTGCAGCTTGCACAAGTAACCACTGTCATAAAGGCTTCATATTCCTGCTTCATTCCATCATTACTTGTCTCACGATAACGTCGATTCACATTAGGAACTAATCCTTCAAATGCTACATCATAAGTTCCCTCACCTCTTTGCCCCTTATAATGCACCTTCACTTCGTGACCATTGGTACCATATAAAATAATATCTTGTACCTCCTTTGAAAGCTCATTAAATGGGGTATCCAAATCAAAATGGTATTCCTTTGCCAAGGCTGTTAAAATAGCATTGGTATAGCTTTTGCTATCGTTACAAGACTGCCATCCCATAACTGTAATGGCGCCGTCATTAATACTTTTATTCTTAAATGGAATCATTAAATCCACATCAAATTCCATTTTATACCCTATTCCGTGACAAACAGGACAAGCTCCATATGGATTGTTAAAAGAAAAGCTTCTTGGCTCAATTTCATCAATAGCAATATTACAATCAGGGCATGAAAAGCTTTGACTAAAATTCATGCTTTCTCCCCCAACGATATCTACTGTCATTAGTCCTTCTGCCAAATTAAGCACTGTTTCAATAGAATCAGTTAATCTTTTTTCAATACCTGGCTTTACAATCAATCGGTCTACTACTATTTCAATAGTATGCTTTTTGTTTTTATCTAGTTTAATTTCTTCCTCTAGCTCATATAAGCTACCATCTACTCTTACACGGGCAAATCCACTTTTTTTCGCTTGCGTAAATAATTTGGCATGCTCTCCCTTACGACCTCTGACCATTGGTGCAAGTAGTAAAATTTTGCTTCCCTCTTCTAATTTCATAATTTGGTCTACCATTTGATCCACTGTCTGTTTGCTAATGACCTTATGACACTTTGGACAGTGTGGAATTCCAACTCTCGCAAATAATAATCGATAATAATCATAAATCTCTGTTACAGTTCCCACCGTAGAACGTGGGTTACGATTGGTAGACTTTTGGTCAATAGAAATTGCTGGGGATAATCCTGTTATGCTATCTACATCTGGCTTTTCCATTTGCCCTAGAAACTGTCTTGCATAAGAGGATAAGGACTCCATATATCTTCTTTGTCCCTCTGCATAAATGGTATCAAAGGCTAGAGAAGACTTTCCCGATCCACTTAGCCCTGTTAAAACTACAAATTCATTTCTAGGAATCTTTACATCGATATTTTTTAAATTATTTTCCCTTGCACCTTTTATGGTGATATATTCCTTTTTTTCCATTGGTATTCTCCATTCTATAAATCTCTAAGTGCACATTTTAACTCATTTCGTTCATCTCTAAGCCTTGCTGCCTCTTCAAAATTAAGCTCTGCTGCGGCCTGATTCATTTTCTTCGTTACCTTTTCAATCGCCTGTTTTAGCTCTTTTTCTGTCATAGACTCTATTTCTTTTTCCATGTCAATTTCAGCCTTTACATCATTTCCTGTACTAATTAAATCCCTAATATCCTTTTTAATTGTTTTTGGCGTAATATGATGCTCCTGATTGTAATCATCCTGTATCTTACGTCTTCGTTTCGTTTCTGTAATCGCCTTATTCATAGAATCTGTAATGGTGTCGGCGTACATAATAACGTGTCCATTTACATTTCTTGCAGCCCTTCCTATGGTTTGCACCAAGGAGGTTTCAGAACGTAAAAATCCTTCCTTATCCGCATCTAATATGGCTACCAAAGTAATCTCAGGAATATCAAGTCCCTCTCTAAGCAGGTTAATTCCTACCAAAACATCAAATACTCCCATTCGCAAATCCCTTACAATCTCTGTACGCTCTAAGGTATCAATATCTGAATGTAGGTATTTGACTTTAATTCCCACTTCCTTCATATAATCAGTTAAATCTTCTGCCATTCTTTTTGTAAGCGTTGTAACGAGTACCTTGTTATTTTGCGCCACCTCTTTATTCACTTCAGAAATCAAATCATCAATTTGTCCCTTAATTGGTCTGACATCAATCTCAGGATCAAGAAGTCCTGTCGGTCTAATAATCTGCTCCGCTCTTAATAATTCATGCTCTGCTTCATAATTTGACGGAGTAGCGGATACAAATAAAATCTGATCAATTTTTTGCTCAAATTCTTCAAAATTAAGAGGTCTATTATCAAGAGCAGAGGGTAAACGAAAGCCGTAATCTACAAGTGTCGTTTTTCTCGCTCTATCTCCAGCATACATCCCTCTTACCTGGGGAAGGGTAATATGAGATTCATCGATTATAATTAAATAATCGTCTCCAAAGAAATTCATTAACGTCTGCGGTGTACCTCCTGGCTCCATATTGCTCATATATCTAGAATAATTCTCAATCCCTGAGCAAAATCCTGTTTCCCTTAGCATTTCTATATCAAATCTGGTACGCTCTGCAATTCTTTGGGCTTCTAACAGCTTATCATTTTCTTTAAAATATTTGATTTGCTCCTCTAGCTCTGCCTCGATTCCCTTAATAGCAGTCTCAATCTGCTCCTTGGGTACTACGTAGTGAGAAGCTGGAAAAATAGCCACAAAGTTAAGGTTACGCTTCACTTCTCCTGTTAAAATATCGAATTCGGAAATTCGCTCTATTTCATCCCCAAAAAACTCTACTCTAATTCCGTCCTCAAAGGTAGAAACTGGTAAAATATCTAGTACATCCCCTTTTACGCGAAATTGTCCCCTTTTAAAATCTAGCTCACTTCTAGTGTATTGGTTATCAATAAGCTGACGAATCACCTCATCTCTATCCTTTTGCATTCCTTTTCTAAGGGAAATCATTAAATCTCTGTAGTTTTCCATACTACCGATTCCATAAATACACGATACACTTGATACTACAATCACATCTTTTCGCTCAATTAATGCTGCAGTGGCACTATGGCGCAATTTATCAATTTCATCGTTAATAGAAGAATCCTTTTCAATATAAGTATCCGTTGATGGCACATATGCCTCTGGCTGATAATAATCATAGTAGGACACAAAATATTCTACTGCATTTTCCGGAAAAAATTCCTTAAATTCGCCATATAGCTGGGCTGCCAAGGTTTTATTATGAGCAAGGATTAAAGTAGGCTTATTTAATTGTGCAATTACATTTGCCATCGTAAAGGTTTTACCTGAGCCAGTCACACCTAATAAGGTCTGACATTGATTTCCTTCCTTAAATCCCTTTACCAACGCATCAATTGCTTGTGGTTGGTCTCCTGTGGGAGCATAGTTTGAATGTAATTTAAATTCCGCCATAATACTGTTCTCCTTCCTGATGCCTTCGATTCTATAATATTTTTTCATGCAAGCATGAAACGTATGACCTTTTGACTCTAGTATCATTATTATATCAAATTCAATTTTAAATGTACAGACATTTATGAACATTTGTTCTTTTGCATTTCAAAAGAAAACCACTGGCTACACACCAATGGTTTCTTTTTTATTTCATTTTCTCTTTTAATACTTCAATGGCCTTTTGAAGCTGATTGTCCTCTTCTGGTTCTAGGACTGCTTTTGTTGCTAATTTCTCGTCTAGCTCTACCTCAACATCTGGTTTAATTCCCACCTTGTGAATATTATCTCCATTTGGTGTAAAATAGCTTGCAATAGTTAGCTTAATTGCTGAGCCATCTTTTAATTGGAAAATTCTTTGTACCACACCTTTTCCATAGGTGTTAGTACCAACAATGGTTGCCTTCTTGTAATCTCTCATACAGCCTGTGAAAATTTCTGCAGCACTGGCACTATTTTCATTTACTAAAACAACCATTGGCTTTGAAAATTCATCACTTGACTTAGCATCGAAATTCGTACGTTTTTTGTTTTTATCCTCAGTATATACTACTGTGCCCTTTTTAATAATGACATCACACATATCTACTACTACATTAATTAAACCACCAGGATTATTTCTTAAATCTACAATCAAACCTTCCATTCCTTGTTTTTCAAGATTTTTAATTGCCTTTTCAAATTGTTTGCTAGTTACTTCATCAAAGCTACTTACTTCAATATATCCCATATGGTTATCTAGCATTTTGTAATCTACAGAAGGAATTTCAATCTCTCTTCGCTCAATTTCAAAATCAAGAAATTTCTTTGTACTAGCACGATAAACAGTAATTTTTACCTTGGTATGCTCTTCCCCTTTCATTTTTGCAACCACAGAATTGATTTCTTGACCTTCTACATCTTCCCCTTCTACCTTTGTAATCACATCTCCAGCCTGCACCCCTTGCTCGTAGGCTGGTCCTGTTTTAAAGGGTGTTACAATGATGATGTCTCCTGTTTTGGTATCCTGTGTCACACTTACTCCAATTCCACAATATACCCCAGAGGTAGATTCTACTAACTCCTTATATTCCTCTTTCGTATAATAAGTAGAATAAGGATCCCCAAGTCCTGCCATCATTCCTTTATAAATAAAGGACTCTACTTCATCTTCATCTTTTTCATCTAAATAAAACTGATCCACTATTTCGTCTATTTCTTCCATTTTGGATTCCATATCCGAATATGCCCCATCATTCCTTTGTAGGTTAGAAATCGTCCCACAGCCAGAACAAAGAAGGGTTACAATTAAAAGTGCAATCAGCATACTTTTATATTTCTTCTTTAACACAGCTCATTTTCCTTTCTTATTTTAAATACGAAAGTGGATTCACATAGGCACCATTTACTCTAACACCAAAATGTAAATGTGGTCCTGTTGATAATCCAGTAGATCCAACTAAAGAAATGGTTTGACCTCTTGTTACATGGTCTCCTACACTTACTAAAAGCTTAGAGTTATGCATATATACTGTAGAAATTCCGCTACCATGACTAATCATAATATAATTACCTGCAGAACCACTATAAGTAGAAATTGTTACAACTCCATCGGCTGCCGCTACTACGGGACTTCCTGTAGGGGCACCAATATCAATTCCCTGGTGCATTCTTTTCACTCCCGTTACTGGGTGAACACGATATCCAAAAGGTGATGTAATACGACTACTACTTGGCACTGGCCAAGCTAGCGCACCACCTGTATATTCCGTTTGCTCTCCAGCTGCAACCGCAGCCGCTTCTGCTCTTGCAATCTCTGCATCTGCTTCCTTAATTCCTTCATCATACTGAGCTGCAAGCTTTTTCTTCGTAGCAATGTCTGCACGATAGGCTTGTAATTCCTCATCCTTTTTAGCAATTAAGGTTTCTACTGTACCTTTTTCATACTCTACTTCCTGAGATAATTCATCTAACTTTGTATAATCCTCTTCTAACTGCTTTTCCTTTTTTGCAATATCTCTTTTAATTTTTTTCAATTCCAAACGAATATTATGATCGTAATCCGATACCTTAGAAATATACTCTGCTCGGTTTAGCAAATCACTAAAAGAGGTTGCTCGAAAGATAACATCAATATATGCAGAATCACCATTTTCATACATAAACTTAATTCTTTTTTTCATCAGCTCATATTGATGCTTTTCATTTTCTTTTGCCACTACTAACTCTTGTTGGGTTTTTTCAAGTTTCTTTTGTAACTTCTCCATTTTTGTGTTAAGTGTGGCAATTTTATTTTCTAATCCGTCTAACTTTTCATCTAATTTATTAATGTAAACTGTCAGATTCTTTTTTTCTTTTTCAAGAGATGCTAGCATTTCTTCTGTTTCTTTTTTCTTTTTTTCTAGCTTTTCTTTTTTTTCTCTTGCTTCCTCAGCAGTTTCTCCATAGGCAGGAGTGACTGCAGTCACATTTAGTCCAAATACAAGACCAAAAACCAAAAGTACACAAAGTAAACGCTTTATCTGTTTCATTTGCTCTCCTCCTAAACCTTTAAATGTTTTCTTGCTGTAGTATAGCTTCCTACGAATCCTACTCCTACTCCTATAATAATACTAACAGGGATTAAGATTTTTGCCACCTCACTTGGTGGTAGGAATGTAAGAATATTAGATAATACACTAAAATTCTCTAATACATAGGAAACAATGGTGTCATACATAAAATATAGTAATCCAATTGGAATAATAGAACCAATGAATCCGATTAATACTCCTTCTACAATAAATGGTGCTCTTACGAAAAAGTCTGTTGCACCAATTAATTTCATAATTGCAATTTCTTCTTTTCGAACTGCAATACCCATATGAATGGTGTTACTAATTAGAAATAGGGATACACCTAGCAATATTGCAATAACTGCAATAGACGCATATCCTACCAAAACCTGAAGCGTAGATAAGCTATTAGCTACATCCTCTGAATGTTTTACTTCTCTAACTCCGTCTAGTCCTTCAATATATTTTACTAATGACTTTTGCATAGAAATGTCATTTAGTGTAATTTCATAAGAAGCAGAATCTGCCAATGGATTATCATCCTCAAAGCCTTCCAAAATTTCTTGGTCCTCTTCCTCTTTAAAGCTTTCTTTTTTAAAGTTTTCCCAAGCTTCCTCCGCAGAAATAAATTTAATTTCCTTTACCTCTGCTCTTTTTCTAATTTGTTCTCCAATGGAATCAATTTTTGTAGATTCGATTCCTTCATCAAAAAATACACTAATTCCTACAGAACTTTCTGCCTGCTTTACCATATATCTAAAATTAAGTACGATAGACAAAAAGACTCCAAATAAAAATAGGCATGCCACAATTGTTCCAATTGATGCCAAGGAAAACAAACGATTTCTCTTTATATTTTTACAGCCCTGCTTAATGCTGTACCATAATGTGCTAATTTTCATCTAGATATCCACCTCGTTGTTCATCACTTAAAACGACACCTTTTTTCAAGGTAATAACTCTCTTTTGCATTAGATTCACGATTTCTCTATTGTGAGTAACTACCACCACTGTCGTTCCACGTTTATTTACTTCTTCTAACAAATTCATAATTTCCATAGAATTCTTAGGGTCTAATTTACCTGTAGGCTCATCGGCCAACAAAATAGATGGATTATTTACCAAAGCTCTTGCTATTGCAACTCTTTGCTGCTCTCCACCTGATAATTCCTTTGGAAAAGATTTATATTTGTCTCCAAGCCCTACCATAGTAAGCATGGCAGGGACTTGGCGTCCAATAAAACGTGTAGGCGTTTCTATGACTCTTTGGGCAAATGCAACATTTTCATATACAGTCCTATCCTTTAACAACCGGAAATTTTGGAATACTACACCCATTTCTCGTCGCATTTTATGAATTTGTTTTCTTGGAATATCTGCAAGTACTCTGCCATTAATCACAATTCTTCCTTGCGTTGGCTCAAGCTCCTTTAGCATAAGCTTAATTAAAGTCGACTTTCCAGAACCACTGCTTCCCACAATAAATACAAATTCACCTTTTTTTATATCAATATTTACATCATTAAGGGCTGTCACACCCGTTGGATATTTCATCGTCACATGTTCTAAACGTAACATGCTATTCCTCCATTCTAGTACTCTAAAGTTTCCATATATTTCATATATTTTACAACCATTAATGCAATTTTAAAGGTAATGGCGTCTTCAAATACCCTTAAATCAAGGTTTGTGCTTTTTTGAAGCTTATCCAAACGATATACTAATGTATTTCTATGGATGTATAGCTGTCTTGAGGTTTCTGATACATTTAAGCTATTTTCGAAGAATTTATTAATTGTAGTTAATGTTTCCTCATCAAAATCATCTGGGGAACGGTTTTCGAAAATTTCTTTAATGAACATTTTACAAAGAGGAAGTGGTAACTGATAAATCAAACGTCCAATTCCTAAATTATTGTAGGCAACAATGTTTCTAGAGTTGTAGAAAATTCTACCTACATCAAGTGCCATTTTTGCCTCTTTGTAAGAACGAGAAACCTCCTTGATTTCATTTACAATGGTACCGTATGCCACATGTACCTGTGTCATTGCTTCTGTATTCAGCATATCTAGCATAACCTTAGCCATCTTGTTTAAGTCATCGTAGGTCTCATTTGGCTTCACTTCTTTTACAAGAATAATATTCTTTTCATCTACTGCAGTAATAAAATCCTTTGACTTAGTAGAGAATAGGCTTCTTACTGTTTCTAATGCATTGGTATCCTTTTCATGCTTGGTTTCAATGATAAATACCACTCTTCGTACATCGGTATCAATGTGAAGCTTTTTCGCACGATTATAAATATCCACTAATAATAAATTGTCTAATAATAGGTTCTTGATAAAATTATCCTTATCAAATCTTTCCTTGTATGCCACAAGTAAATTCTGAATTTGGAATGCTACCATTTTACCAATCATGTATACATCATCATTTTCACCCTTTACTAGGATAATGTATTCTAATTGGTTGTCATCGAATACCTTAAAAAATTGGCAGCCTTGTAACACTTGGCTTTCTGCTGGTGAATCCACAAAGGATAAAACAGCTGATTCATATTCATCAATATTGTTCACTGTTGTAGCTAATGCTTTTCCCTCTGTGTCCATAACACATAAGTCAACTCTAGATATTGCCTTAATCCCGTCAATTGTATCTTGTAGAATTTGATTTGAAATCATATCGTTCGCTCCCTTTTGTATAGTTTTTGCCTTACCCGTAACCGAAACCCGCCCTTTTTTCACACTTTCTCACAATGTTCCTGGTTTGGTATCACGCATATACTTCTATTCTATAGCAAAATGGAACAAAATAAAAGAGGAAATACATAATTTTTATGCATTTCCTCTGATTTTTTATATTTTTTTAAGAATTAGTTTACGATAACCTTCTCAGTTTCCTTATCAAATAAGTGAATCTTACTTAAATCAAATGCAAGTTGTACTGTATCACCAGGTCTTGCAGTTGTTCTAGGATTAACACGAGCAGTAATATCGAATTGATCGATTGTGAAGTATAAGTAAACTTCAGGTCCTAACATTTCGTATACTTTAATGTCAGCATCGATTACACTTTCAGGTGATGATTCGATGAATAATTGTTCATCATGTACATCCTCTGGACGAATTCCAAGGATTACTTCTCTATCTACATATCCAGCTTCTACTAATTTAGCAGCTTTTCCTTCTGGAATCTTGATTGAGTGAGAACCGAACATTAAGATAACGTCTGTTCCAGATTTTACAACCTTACATTCAATGAAGTTCATAGCTGGTGAACCCATGAATCCTGCAACGAATAGGTTTTGTGGTTTGTCGTATAAGTTTTGTGGAGTATCCACTTGTTGGATAATACCATCTTTCATAACTACGATTCTTGTACCAAGTGTCATTGCTTCTGTTTGGTCATGTGTAACGTAAATAATTGTTGTTTGAAGTCTTTGATGTAACTTAGAAATCTCAATACGCATTTGAACTCTAAGTTTTGCATCAAGGTTCGATAAAGGTTCGTCCATTAAGAATACTTTAGGATCACGAACGATTGCACGTCCCATAGCAACACGTTGTCTTTGTCCACCGGATAAAGCCTTTGGCTTACGATCTAATAAATGTTCGATGTCAAGAATTTTTGCTGCTTCATGAACTTGTTTGTCAATTTTCTCTTTTGGTACTTTTCTTAATTTAAGACCAAAAGCCATGTTTTCATATACAGTCATGTGTGGATATAACGCATAGTTTTGGAATACCATTGCGATATCTCTATCTTTAGGTTCTACATCATTTACTAATTTATCTCCAATCCAAAGTTCACCTTTGCTGATATCTTCAAGACCGGCAATCATACGAAGTGTTGTAGATTTACCACATCCTGATGGTCCAACAAAAATGATAAACTCTTTATCTTCAATATCGAGATTAAAATCTTTTACAGCGTTGAAACCATTTGGATAAATTTTATAGATGTTTTTAAGTTTTAAACTAGCCATTCTTATTTCTCCTCCTTGAAAAACTTAATCATTTTCAACTCTTATAATAATACATGATTGCGAAGAAAAATACCATATTATAATTACACAAATAAATTCCTATACTTTTGTACACTTTGTATAATTCCTTTTAAAAAGCCCCATTTTTTTATGAATACCTTCCAAATTTCTACTGGTTTCTTCTCCAAATTACACATAACGCCTTCAAGCTACCTTTTTAGCTACAATTCTTCCTACTCTATAAAGCCCTCTCCTAGTATTTCCTTCGCATCCATAATCAAAATAAATGCATGCTTATCTATTGTTTTTACAATTTCTTTTACCTTTACAAGCTCCTTTTTTGAAACTGCACACATGAGCATGGTCTTATTTTCCTTAGTAAACATTCCCACACTTTCTATTCCGGTGATTCCCCTATCAACTTTATCCATAATTACATCAGAAATTTGCTCTGCCTCCCTAGAAATAATCCACGCTACCTTAGCAAAATGGAGTCCTCCCATAATTTGGTCCGTTACCTTTGTTGTGATATAAATTGCAACTAGAGCATACATCGCCGTTTCAATTCCGAAGCTTACAGCACCAAGTATCACAATGATTCCATCTATCACCGCCATAATTTGTGCCACCGAATAATGCTTTATGCCCCCTTGCAGCAGCATCGCCATTAAATCCGTCCCCCCTGTGGTTGCATCACACATAAGCACCATTCCAAGCCCAAGCCCCATGATACCACCACCATAAATGACATTCATAAGCAGATTATGTGACAGCACTCCTTTAATAGGAATTAACGATAAAAAAAGTGTAAGTGCTATAGTTGCATAGGCAGTTCTAGCCAATAATCTTTTTCCTTTTATTATGACTCCTAAAATAAATAAAGGAACATTCATTATGACATTGGTAATCCATAGCGGAATTCCGTTTTGAAACCATAGTAATTGCTTGGTAAATTCCTTTACAACAATTCCTATTCCTGTCACACCGCCGATTACGATGTGAAAGGGCTCAAATACAAAATTAACGGATAATGCCATTAAAAATGTTCCTATAGTAATCATGATATATGCTTTTACAGTCTTTTGCTTCACTTAGAATCAATTTTCCTTCCCTTGATTAGACTTACGAATTCTATTTTTAAAAATTCGATCAATAATCTTATTATGTATCATTTGTTTGGAAAATAATCCTTTGCACTTTGAAAAAAACTGTAATTTTTCCATAAAGGTGTTTCTGTCCTTTAATAGGAAAATAAAATCGTCTAACACATCTCCCATACATACGCAAAGCTTTGCATTTAGCATAGGTTTAATTTGTTTTAGTAATTCTACTTGCTTTACCTCACCTGTAATAAGAAACAATACGTCAGGCGCTTCTGCATTAATATTATTAATTAGTAGCTCTATATCCATTTCCTCTTCAAAGGTTACTACTCCACTATGGTAGATTACCTCTGGATAGTTTTCCTTAATATATGCTTCATACGCTTCTACCTGATTGGCTGTTCCTAATACATAGACCGACTTCTTGTCATGGTTTAATCCACTAAAAAATCGTACTAAAAATTGAGAAACCAAGGATTTCACCCGTCTGTCAAAGCTAGTAGTAAATACCACCTCCTGCATATCCTTATCTGCAGGCATTACCATATCAGCTTGAGAGACAAACTGGGCAAATTCCTCATGATCCTGAGCATAAACTGCACTATTTTTTGATACAAAGTATATAATATTCAGATTTACATTTTTTAGGTAGGTACGGGCAATATTCACCGCTCGGTTTACACCTAGCTTATCAACCTCAACACCTAATACTTGCACTCTTTCACTCATGCATTTTTCCTCCATGCCAGAGTTTTTAGCCGTTTACCGAATGAGTTATGATTTTAACTACATTTTATCATCTGTTCCTAAAACAATGATAATATCGTATCCGCTTGGCATATCTTTCTTTACTTCGATTTCTGCCCCTTTAAAATATTCTTTTAAATCTTCTCCCATTCCTTCTTTTGATACCCAAATATGTGCATTTTTAAAGGCATCCTTACGGTAAGTTTCCGTGCATGAAATCTTAAAGCCGTCTTTTTCTAATTTTGCTTTCCATCGTTTTGCAAGTCCTGTAATTCTTGTACTATTATAAATACCGACCTTTAATTTCTTAGAAGATACTTCCTCTACATCTTCTCCTGTATTTTCTCCTTCAGTTTCTCCTTCTGAGGTCTGTGAGCTTGGTGCCTGTGTACTAGACATCATTGCGAATTGCTGAGACTCTTCATATGCTCCCTGACTTAATAAAGTAGAAACCTGACTCTTTGCTTGTTCTGCATTTACAATATAATCTGTATTTCTTGCTCCTGCAATTACATAAAAGTATACTTGTTCAATTCTTACTCTAAAGTATTGGTCTAAATATTGTTTTACATCATCAATAGAACGGTTTGTTTTGATTTGTTCATAGTAGTTTGAAAAATACTGTAGCATACTACTTGAAGAATCTTGGTTATATACCTTATCAAAATATTTTGCAAAGTAATCATTTTGAGTTGCAATTCTTTCATCCTCTTTATTAGGATATACATCAACCTGGCTAAGCATACCTACAACTTGCTCTCCACTTAATTCCTGTAAGCCTTGCTGTAGCTGAGTAGAAATTCCATTGGAATCAAGGAATTCCATAGCTACTGGTACATCGAATTGCACTTTATCCATTAAATTAATCGTAGCTGCAAGGTTTTCTTTGGTAAAAGCCTCATAATATGTAATCTCTTGACCAATTACATCTGACAACACCTTTGTAGCTGCGTCATATAGCTTATCCTCTTCATAATAGCTAGGCAAATCCCTTAAGTAAAACTCTTGTGGAAGCAAGCTAGATTCTGCTTTCATTGTCTGATATGCTTCATCTGATAGCTTCACCTTAGCATCACTTGGAATTGCTATGTAGTCCATATTTTCAGTATTGGTATTAAATATATTAATCATAAAATAATCTAAGGTGTTGGTTGCTACATCATCACAATACAAAGCAGTAATGATTACATCCTTCTTTTCTTCCACCTTATTTTTATCATCATCTTTTTCAGCTTTTTTATTTTCCTCATTGACCTTGTTCATTGTAATGGTTTTTACAATTTTGTAAGAGCCCACTCCCACAACTGCCAATAGAATAATAATAATAAATGACTTTAAGAATATTCCAAAAAACATTCCCAACACATTATTTTTCTTCTTCATACTAATCCTCCATTCTAAGAAAGTACAACATTTAAAAGGGCGTCATTCGTAAAATTTTTCCATTGTTTTTTTACACTCGTCTTTTCATTGTATCAAATTATCATATAAAATTCAACTAGACTTTTTCAAACCAAAAAATTATAATGTTTCTAATACTATAACAAGGAGGAATAAGCTTGAGTCAAACTGTGATTATTACTGGTTCTTCTCGAGGAATCGGAAGAAGCATTGCGCTTTCTTTTGCCGCTGCTGGTTGGAATGTGGTAATTAACGGCTGCCATAATCAAGCAGCTTTGGAGGAAACGAAACAAGAAATAGAGAAACTAGGGGTAAACTGTTTGTCCTTCTTAGGAGATGTGGGAAATTATGAGTTTGTCTCTACTATAATAGAAGAAACCAAAAACACCTTCGGTGGTGTTGACGTATTAATTAACAATGCTGGAATTGCCTCTATTGGGTTACTACAGGATTTGTCTCCCTCTAAATGGGAGGAGCTACTAAGCACGAATCTATCCTCTGTATTTTATAGCTGCAAACAAGTGATTCCGATTATGTTATCACAAAAGGCTGGCCATATTATTAATATTTCTTCCGTATGGGGACAATTTGGCGCCTCCTGTGAGGTTGCCTATTCAGCTACAAAAGGAGCCATAGATTCCTTTACCAAAGCCTTAGCAAAGGAACTGGCTCCAAGTAATATTCAAGTGAATGCTATTTCCCTTGGTATGATTGATACCGAGATGAATCGTTGCTTCTCCCCTGAAGAAGTTGCCGCATTAGAGGAAGAAATTCCTATGGGGCGTATGGGTACTCCAAAAGAGGTAGGAGATTTTGTATTTCAAATTGCCACTGCCTCTAGCTATCTAACTGGTCAAATCATTCGTTTTGACGGTGGCTGGATGTAGCCTGATACTTATATCCAATCAAAGCTTTTTAGCATTTCCTTAAAATAGGCGCCTTCCTTTTCTGAGGCGCTTTCATATTTTAATTCAATTAGAAAAACACTTCCATTATTTTCTAGTGCGTAATATTCCTCTACACTTTTTTTACTTTGTCTTTCTACCTTTTGAACCAAGCGTTGGGCTGGGTAATTACCCTTTCCCACTCGCACAAGCTGAATGTCCTCCTCTAGCTTTTCTTTATGGACAATCCCTTCTAATACTTCCTGATAGGACATATCATCAATTTTTGAAATGCTTAAATATGCATCCGAATTGTTTTCCATTTGGAAGGTAACACCAGCAGAATCAGCTACTGGTGTTACCATTTCTTTACAATAAGCCACAGAAAAGCCACTTTTATCCTTGTAAGTAGTCGCTTTTACTTCCTTTCCTTCAACTAGAAGAGTAGTAGCTACATTTTTTTCAGCTGTATCGCTATTTTTATTTTCTTGCGTATTATTTTCATTCTCTGTAGACATTATAATAAAATCTGCAGACTTTTCTTCCTTCCCCTTACAGCCTGTTATACTTATTATGCCAAATAAAAGGCAGGCAATTAGGATCCTTGATTTCATCTTTCGCTTCATGTGTGGCTCCTTCGTAAACTGATACAACCATTTTACTTATTCGCTTCGTAATGCTTCTACTGCATCCTTCTTAGATGCCATTCTTGCTGGAATATGTCCTCCCATCATTGTAAGCAACGTACTAATTACTACTAAAATAATAGCATGAAGTGGTTGTAATTGTGCTACATTTTTAAGGTCTGTTAAATTTAATAAAACTTGATTAATTGGGAAGCTACATAACCAGGCGATGATAACACCAAGTGTTCCTGAAAATACACCTAAAATGCAGGTTTCCGCATCGAATACTCGGGTAATATCCTTCTTTCTAGCACCCAATGCCTTTAACACACCAATTTCTTTCGTTCTTTCTAATACTGATGTATAAGTAATAATACAAATCATAATTAAACTTACTACAAGGGAAATAGCTGCAAAGGCAACTAAAACAATGGTAATGGCATCCATAATACCGCCTGTCATACCAGAAATAGAGCCTGCCATATCATTATAAATAATCTGATCCTTTTCCTCTTTCCCTTCATTGTAGTCGTCTAAATATTCTAATAACTGATCTTTTTTATCAAAATCCTTTGGATATACCATAATCATGTATGGAGTGCCACTTTCACCTAAATATGCAAGGAAAGATTCTTTTCCAGCTTTATCAAGCTTCTCCATTGTCATTACGTTTACATCACTGTCTAATTGTGCCTTTACAATTTCTGAATCTTTATTTTTATCAATTACATGCTGTGCTAGGTTATCGCTATAGGCTACACCTGCTGCAAGAAGTCCTGTTTTGGTATCTTTATTTTTTCTGACAATTCCAACAATTTCAACCTCAATGCTATCTTTTGATTGGTACATTTTCTCATATTGATTACTTGGAACAAAGTTACCTGTTTCTACCTTTACATAAAAATCATTGTTGGTAATTAGCTTCATTTTTGTTCCTACAATTTCATCAAAATCAATGGTTTTTACATTGTCTGTTTCAAATCCAAGACTTTTTAGTGCATTGACATCTACTCTATTTTTTTCATCTACCACTAAAACTAAATCTGTATCTTTTTCTGGATATTTTCCTGCTAACACATCATAATAGGTTTCTAAATAGGTGTCTCCATCCTCTGTTAACTCAATTGGGTAAGAGGATAGACCTACGCTACTAGAGGTACTCATCATGCTACTAGCTGAGGTACCTTGAGACATTGCACTATAAAAGCTTGCTGGCACATATTTATCATCTATTTTTCTTACTAGGTTAAGCCCTACTACACGGGTATATCCAATATTAGTACAAAGAGAAGAATCAATACCATTTAAATATTCCATATATTCATCCGTAATAATGTTGTCGTGTACAATATTAAGATCCTCAGGATTTTGCAAATATACCTTGTCTGTTTTAGCAAATTCCGCAGTTCCCGTAATTTTATTCTTCATTTCCTCATGCATAGCCTTCATGGTTTCTTCATCCACCACCGCTACAGACGGTGTAATCAAAACTGGAAGCTCTGCCATGGCATCCCCTTGGAATTTATCAATCTGCTTTTGGAAACCAGAAGATAAGCTTAAAATCACTGCAATTCCAATAATACCAATACTTGAGGCAAAAGCCGTTAAAAAGGTTCTTCCTTTTTTGGTACGTAGGTTGTTAAGAGAAAGTCCAAGAGCAGTGGTAAACTTCATTCTTGTTTTCTTAAGCTTAAATTGGTCTTCCTTCGGTCTTTCTTGGTGTGGATGAGTATCCCCTATGATTTGTCCATCCTTAAATTCAATAATACGGTCAGCATATTCCTTGGCAAGCTCTGGGTTATGAGTAACCATAATAACAAGTCTGTCCTTTGCCACCTCTTTAATTAAATCCATAATCTGAACACTGGTCTTCGTATCAAGGGCTCCTGTTGGCTCATCACATAACAAAATCTCAGGATCATTTGCTAAAGCTCTGGCAATTGCCACCCTTTGCATTTGTCCACCTGATAATTGGTTTGGCTTCTTATGTATATGCTCCTTTAATCCCACTTGCTCTAGTACCTCTAAGGCACGCTTACGTTTCTCTGCCTTAGAAACACCACTTAAGGTCATACCTAATTCTACATTTTCTACAATGCCAAGATGCATAATTAGGTTATAGCTCTGAAATACAAAGCCTACTGAATTATTACGATAAGCATCCCATTCTTCTGAGGTGAATTTCTTTGTAGATTTTCCTTTAATCACTAAATCACCGTCTGTATAACGGTCTAACCCACCAATAATATTTAAGCAGGTGGTTTTTCCTGCACCACTGGTTCCAAGTATTGCTACAAATTCCTTTTCACGAAATGCAACATTTACACCCTTAAGTACCTGTGTGGTTGTATCTCCTACTTTATATTCCTTTCGAATATTTTTTAACTCTAGCATGGTGTCCTCCATTTCTGTGCCATGATTTTCCTGTTGTAATCAGTATAAACATTTCACTTTTTATGTCAATAGAGTTTAGAAAAAGTTTATATTTTCTATTATTTTTTCATAAGTTGATATTTTATCTGGGCTAGCTCCCAATCACTTAGGTTATCAATGTCCTGTACCTCAGTTTCCGGCATAATCATAGGAACGATACGCTCTGTAATCTGTCCCTTTGTTCGAAGTAGCTCCTTTACCTGATAAAAATAAAATTGGCCACAATCGTGATAAAACGGCTCTAAATCTTGGGAACGGGTATTTCGATGCTCTGGCCACTTCATAGTAAGGTAGTCGTCCTTCATTACCATACACCTTTGTGGCGGAAAAGAAAATTGCACTACTGGCATAATCATATTTGCATTGGTTTCCTTTAATTTTTGAAAGCCCTGCTGTAATTTTTCTTTTGTTATAAAAGGTGCAGTAGGATAAAGGCAGGCTGCGTACCGAAACTCTTTTCCCAGATTCTGGTACTCTGATAGCACCTCAAGAAGCACATCTGCTGTTGTGGCAAAATCGTCTGCGTTTTTTTCACTTCTCATAAAGGGCACTGAAGCTCCTGCGTTTACTGCCACTTCCTTAATTGCTTCATCATCTGTAGACACCATTACTTCGTCAAAAATCCCTGACTCTAAGGCTGCCTCAATAGAATAGGTAATAATCGGTTTCCCAAGAAATTCCTTTATATTTTTGTGGGGAATTCGTTTACTTCCTCCCCTGGCTGTTATGATTGCAATGGTCTTTTTCTCCATGCTTGTCCACCCCACTTATCTTATACTTCGTAATCTAGGCACATTCTTACTTCCATATTTGGTCTTACTACGGAATCTGCTACCTTTACATGGGCTTCGTGTACTGCGTAAGCCTTTAGTGCCGCCTCATTTTCAAAGGTAGACTCTAGCATTAAATCTGCTGTAGAGGATGGTAGGCAGTCAATTTGTACATGAATCTTTGTAAGCCCTGGAATAACTCCATATAAGC
>JAFPBJ010000044.1 GCA_017390525.1 Lachnospiraceae bacterium
AAAGGGAAATTGAAATAGATTTTTCTCTAAATGTGCCAATTCCTTAGAATTTTCATATCGCATAGCTTCTGGCTCATGAAATACTATGGTTTCTAGTACCTCCTGATGCGCTTTGTTTGCTAGCTGTGTTAGCTTTTGTATTGTGGTTTTACTTAGCTTAAATAATTCGTGCTCCTTTATTTCTTTCTCTTCATATGCTTCCTTAGAAATTGTAAGACTTACCTTCATACAGTCCGTTAAGCCTTGTAATTTTTCCATAATTTCGTATTGAAGAGGGGTAAAGCCTGTAAACCCATCAAAATAAATGACACTATGCTTTAACAAATTAGAATCTGCAATTTTTTCACTTAGCACAGATAAAATTTGCTCTGCTACAATATAATGCTGGCTTAAAAATTCCTGAAGCTGCTCATATAAATATTCCATATCCTTAAGCTTCATAAAAAGAAGGGAATCTTCCGATAGCTGGGTGGCTGCCTCTTTTAAGGCATCTGCCTTAATATTATATTGAAATAATTCTGAAAGTAAAGATTTTACTTCATCTAAAAAGCCTGGCTTATTTTCTTTTCCCTTTAATACCTTAAAGTTATTTTCCTCTTTTTTTAAAATTTTCCCTATTACCATAGTTTTTCCTAAATCTTCAAGGACTGCCCCTATGGTCACATTTAGCTCCTCAAAAATACGATAGGCAAGTCTTGGAAAGCTTACGATATCAATTTGAAAGGTGCCATGATTTGGATGTAGCGCTACAATATCCCTTTGTGTCTGCATGGTAAATTGTTCTGGCACCACTATAAAATAACGTTTCTCTGGTTTTTCAATGGACTGCTCTATTATATCCTTTAATAAAAAAGTGGTTTTCCCCGAACCACTATTTCCTAATACGAATTGTAATGACATAGTTTCTCCCGCTTTCTTTTTTGTATATAAACTGATATTCTCTCTATGTTTTATTATAAAATATATTCCCCTTTTGGTCTATTTTTATTTTTTCTGCATACAATAATGTTGAGGAACAATGGTATTTTTACCCTACCAAAATAGAAATCAGGAGGCACACAATGGGAAGCAAAACAAAAATCGTCATTTTACAAACGAAAGAATTAATTTATACTGGAATTTTTGTGGTATTAGGAATTTTGTTTATTCTGCTACTTATATTTATGTTTTTCCCATCGGATAAAAAGTCAAAAGAAACTGCTACCTATCAAGCAGGTGTTTATAGCTCCTGTGTCACCTTAGGAGATACTGCCCTTAATGTGGAGGTAACAGTAGACCAAGAACATATTAATTCTGTACGTATTTTACATATGGACGAATCCATCACCACTATGTATCCTTTACTAGAGCCTGCCCTAGAGGAAATCAACGCACAACTTCCTACCCTAGAATCCATTGATGATTTATCCCTGTCAGAGGAAAACCTCTACACCACTACACTGCTTAACCAAGCTATTAAAACTGCTCTAAAAAAAGCAACTTTGAAAAAATAGGAAAACCCCCAAAGCTTTTGTTTTGGGGGTTCTTATTTCTATTGCTTTAAATATTCCTGATACTTAGATTCCTCATCTAAAAATACAATGGCTACCATTCCTGGTCCTGTATGGGTTCCAATGGAACAGCCTACATAATTTTCAATAAACTTCGTACATCCAAATCGACTATTTAATTCATCCTTAATTAAATTCATAGTAGGGATATCATCTCCATGACATACTCCCACGATTTGTTTATCTAGGTCTTTTCCTCGTTTTTCCACATATTCTAAGCACTTCTTAATGGAACGATTGCGGCCTCTTACTTTATCAATGGCTACTAGCTTACCTTCCTCATCTGTAGAAATAATTGGCTTAATATCAAGAAGCCCTCCTACAAGAGCGCTAGTTCTTGACAAACGTCCTCCCTTAAATAAGTACTCTAAATCATCCACTGTAAAAATATGCTGCATATGTTGACTATGGTAATAAATACCCTCAAGTACCGTTTCCTTTGAGGCACCATTTTTTTGCATTAATAATGCTAGATATACCACTAAACCAAAGCCTAAAGAGGCACATTTGGTATCAATAATTGTCATATCAAATTCTGGATACTCCTCTTTTATGGTTTCTAATGCCATAGTGGCACTATGATAGGTACCCGTTAAACCACTTGAAAAGCAAATGTAAATAACCTCTTCCTTTGCCTTTGCAAATTCACGAAAATATTCTTCAAACATAAAGGAATTAATTTGAGAAGTAGAAGACTCTCCACCTGCTCTTAGAATGTCGTATAGCTCCTTTGGCTGAATGGTTTGTCCATCTAATTTATTTTCTCCATTTACAATGACTGGTGTGGACATTACAAATAAATCAAATTCTTTTATAATCTCTGGTGGTACATCCGCGTTGGAATCTGTAATAATACGAAAACTCATGCTCTCCTCCATCTTTCTCTTCTTAATACCAAATTTTTTGATATTAAAATGTAATACTTTCTAACTCCTGTAACCAAATGTAACTAGAAGCATCACTTGGCATTCTTAAATCTCCTCTTGGAGAAATAGAAACTGACCCAACCTTTGGTCCATCTGGTAAACAAGAGCGTTTAAATTGTTGACTAAAAAATCGTCTATAAAACGTCTTCATCCATTTTAACACAATTTCTTTGGAATAACAATCTGAAAAGGTATCACAGGCAAGACGGAATATTTTCTTAGGCGAAAAGCCCCATCTTAGCATGTAGTACAAAAAGAAATCATGTAATTCATATGGTCCAACCAGGTCTTCTGTTTTTTGTGAAATTTCTCCCTTTTCTGGGGGAAGTAATTCAGGACTGACTGGTGTATCTAGTACATCTAGCAAAGCATTTTTTACTAAAGTATTTTCACAGGTATCTGCATAATACTGTACTAAATGTCGGACTAAGGTCTTAGGCACGGAAACATTTACTCCATACATGGACATATGGTCTCCATTATAGGTTGCCCAGCCTAGGGCTAGCTCTGACATATCTCCCGTACCTATTACAAGACCGCCATTTTGATTGGCAACATTCATTAATATTAAGGTACGTTGTCTTGCCTGACTATTTTCATAGGTTACGTCATGTACCTTACTATCATGTCCAATATCGCTAAAATGTTGCGTTACTGCTTTTTCTATATTAATTTCTCGTAGGGTAGTTCCTAAGCCCTTTGCTAAAGCTAGGGCATTTTGATAGGTTCTATCTGTAGTACCAAAGCAAGGCATGGTAATACAAATAATATCCTTTCTATCCTTTTTCGCTAAATCAAATGCCTTTATGGTTACTAGCAATGCTAAGGTAGAATCTAACCCACCAGACAATCCAATCACTGCACTTTTTGCCTTAGTATGGTCAAGTCGTTTCTTAAGTCCCATTACTTGAAGCATAGTAATTTCTTCACATCGTTTTTCCTTATCTGATTTGCTACTTGGAATAAATGGAGTCTTAGCAAAGGTTCTAGTTAAGGTAGTCAAACTTTCTTCCATAGTAAAGAAAACACTATGATAGCTTGTTTCGTAATCTGCCTCAAAGGTAGTCATTTTTCTTCGCTCAAAGACAAGACGATTCACATCAATCTCACTTATAATCATTTCGTTATGAAAACGTGTAGCTTCTGCTAGGGTAGTTCCATTTTCAGAAATTAAATTATGACCACTAAAGACTACATCAGTGGTAGATTCTCCCTCTCCTGCATCTGCATAAATATATCCACATAATAAACGGGCTGCTTGTCCATTTACTAAGCCCTTTCTGTAGTGATCCTTTACTGTGGTTTCTACACTTGCTGATAGATTACAAATGATGGTTGCTCCTGCTAAAGCATGGCTTACACTTGGAGGGTTTGGCACCCATAAATCTTCACATAATTCACAGGCAAAAATGAAGTTTGGAATATTTTCGCATTGAAATAATAGATTCATCCCAAATGGAACCATTTCCTCTCCAACCTGAAGCATAGTCACTGCTTCCATTCCTTTTGCAAAATGTCTTGCCTCATAAAATTCACCATAATTTGGCAAGTATTTCTTTGGAACGATACCTAAGAGTTTTCCTGAATGAATCACTGCTCCACAATTATATAATTTCCCCTTTACCTGCATAGGAAGTCCTACTACGATTCCCATATCAAACTGTTTGCTTTCCTTTACAATTCTCATAAGCTGTGCTTTTGCTTCTTGTAATAAGGTATCCTGCAAAAACAAATCGTTACAGGTATAGCCTGTAATGCAAAGCTCTGGTAATACCAGTAGTTTTACCTTTTGCTCATTGGCAGCATGAATGCAGTTTATGATGCTATCTCCATTATAAGGGCAGTCTCCTACCTTTATCTCTGGGGTAGCTGCTGCCACCTTTATAAATCCGTCTTTCATTGTGTTATTCCTTCCTCCTGCAAGCATGAAAAAATGAGTGGGGTGTTACCACATTCGAATTACGCCCTATCGGGCTTCATTCTTCTTTCTTCTTTTTTTGATAAATACGAATTGTTCCGCACTTCGTGCTCCCACAATTCTAAAAACATTCGAATTACGCCCTATCGGGCTTCATTCTGCTTTTTTTGATAAATACGAATTGCTCCGCACTTCGTGCTCTCACAATTCTAAAAACATTCGAATTCCGCCCTATCGGGCTTCATTCTCATGTTTTTGCGGGTTAAGAATTCATA
>JAFPBJ010000045.1 GCA_017390525.1 Lachnospiraceae bacterium
GGATAGCAAGAATCATTTATGGGTTTGTACTTCTGGGAATGGAATCTTTGAAATACAAAACAATGGAGAAATAAAAAATTATAATGAGAGCAATGGTACCTTAGGAAACAAATTTAGAATCGTGCTAGAACGAAAGGATGGTACTATCGTAGCAGCTGGAGATTCAGGAATTACCTTTATCAAGGCTGGAACGGTGATAGCTACCATAGGAAGTAAGGAGGGACTAAAAAATACGAAAACTATTTGCTTATTAGAGCAGGAGGATGGTACAGTTCTTGCGGGAACAGATGGAAATGGAATTGCCGTAATAGAAGGAGAGAAGCTAAGCAAATACTATAAACGAGAGGATGGGTTATCCTCAGAGGTAATCCTTCGTATGATA
This sequence comes from Lachnospiraceae bacterium, assembly GCA_017390525.1. Classification (GTDB taxonomy): domain Bacteria; phylum Bacillota; class Clostridia; order Lachnospirales; family Lachnospiraceae; genus RGIG989. The sequence goes on from JAFPBJ010000045.1 coordinate 383, forward strand.
CCTGACTCAGAGAAAACAGGTACCTTTATTGTTACAAGTAATGGAATTAGCTACTTAAAGCAGAATGGTCATATCAAAACTTTTAAGTCTTTTCCATACTATAATAACTTTGATATCGTGGAAGGAGACGACAATACCTTATTTGTATTAAGCTCCGCTGGAATTTATGTAGTAGATAAAAATCAACTAATAAGTGGAACGGACTTAGATTATGAACTATTGGATTCTAAAAAGGGCTTAAATAAAGCATTAACGCCTAATTCTTGGAATTATCTTGATGAGGACGGTAATTTATATCTGTCTACAGATAAGGGAGTGCTTGCTATGAATTTAAGTCGCTATCAAATGAGTACCAGATCCTACAGAATGATACTGAAAAAAATAAAGGTAGACGATGCAAGCTATTCTATTACAAGAGGTGAGATCATTCATTTAGAGAGAGGGGCAAAAAAGGTTGAACTAATACCAGAGGTAGTCAACTACTCCTTAAATGATCCATATATCAGGGTTTGGTTAGAGGGCTTTGATAGTACTCCAAAGCTAATGCTTCAAAGTGAGCTGTCCAATGTGGTATACACCAATCTGCCTACAGGAGAATATATCTTACATTTGGCAGCACTAGATAGTAAAGGAAATCGAGTCATTGCAGAGAGTACCTATAACCTTGTTAAGGAAAAGGAAATCTATGATAATTGGTGGTTTGTTTTTTATGTTGTTTTCATTTTTATAATCACTATTATTTATCTTACTTGGCTATTTGTAAGGACACAAATACATAGAACCCTTGCAATGCAGAAAAAAGAGCTGGATTTGGCACAAAAGCAAGTGGAAATGGGAAATGAAACCATTCTTACCATTGCAAAAACAGTGGATGCTAGAGATGTCAATACTAGTCAGCATTCTGTGCGTGTATCAGAATATTCTGTTATGATTGCACAGAAATTAGGCTTTTCTAACAAAGCGTGCGAGGAGCTAAGGAAAATGGCACTTCTACATGACATTGGTAAAATAGGAATTCCAGATAATGTGCTAAATAAGCCTTCAAGGCTTACGGATGAAGAATATGAGATTATGAAGTCCCATGTAGTAAAGGGTGCCAATATATTAAAAAGCTTTACTCTTGTAAAAGGAGTAGAGGAAGGTGCGATGTATCATCATGAACGGTTTGATGGACGAGGCTATGTGCATGGCTTAAAGGGAGAGGAAATTCCTTTAAATGCAAGAATCATTGGAATTGCAGATGCTTTTGATGCTATGACAGCAAATCGTGTATATCGAAAACAGTTAGATTTTGATTTTGTATTAGAGGAGCTAAGAAAAGGAAAAGGAACTCAA
>JAFPBJ010000046.1 GCA_017390525.1 Lachnospiraceae bacterium
CATCTTGCTATAGGGGATTATCAATACGCTTCTTATTTGTTTGAATTAATCTTAGAGGTATTGAAGCTTCAGAATATACAAAATCTTCCAATGGCAAATAATGCGAAGCTGCACATTTTCCTTGCAGCAAGCTGTTATTATAATCAGGATTTTTATCATTGCTATATGAACTTAAATTTGGTGGAAATTGCCCTAGACCCTATTTTAGGTTGTGAAGACGAGCATATTATAAGACCTTGGGGAGAAGAATTATTTTTGTATTGTTTAGTAAAGGGTGGCGTATATAGAGTGCAAAATGCCTATGAGGAAGCACTTCTTATGTACGAGAAGGCGGAATATTACTATCAATATGTAGTAAATAATAAATTCTTCTACCTGCCATTATTTTGCAAGGATAAGTTTGAACTACTTTTGCTCATGGGAGATAAAGGTGGGGCAAATAAAGAAATTGACAAAGCAATTGATTATTGTATGGAGCACAAGCACTATAAAAAGGCAGGAGAGCTAGAGGCGATTCGAGATGGGAAAATATTTAAACGAGAGGAATATTCCTTTGCAATTCCATTAGAAACCGTAGAAAAAATAAAAGAGATTGCGAGAGTAAAAGGACTAGAGCGTTGTGCCCTAGATAGACAAAAGGATATTGAATTTCTTTATAATTTACAGATTCGATTTACTCAGACAGAGGAAAACAAAGAAGAAATTGTTCGAAATAGTATGATACATATTCAAAGTATTGTTAAGTTCGATGAAATGCTAGTATTAAGTCAGGAGCAAGGACGAGACTTTGATATTCTTTATAATGATTTGGGTGAACTCAATCAATCGGAACAGGAAGGGATTGTGCAGTACTTTACGGAGCACAGCTATCCCTTTGTGGTAAGTCGAATGGATGGAAAATTTAAGGATTATCAAGGAATTTTACAATATTTTAATCCTGCAACCGTAGTTAGCTTAATGGGAATTCCTGTACATTCTAATGGGAAATTACAAGCAATTTTTGTGGGAATTATTCGTGCTACCCAGTATTTTGTATCGGCAGAAAATACAGTAGGAGAGGAAAAGCTGATTATTGCTCAATCTGCATTTATGCAGTTTTTAGCAGCCTATGAGAGAGTGAAATCCTTGATTCAGCTTCAGGGTATGAATCAAAGGCTAAAGGATACCGCTCAAAGGGATTTCCTTACAGGCTTATATAATAGACAGGGATTAACTGATTTGTTAAGACAAAGTATGAAAAAGAAAGAGGAAAATCATTACTTTATCTTTTATTTGGATTTAGACCACTTTAAGTATTATAACGATACCTTTGGTCATAAATTTGGGGATTATATTTTAGTGCATATGGCAAAACTGTTAAATAAATATGCCAAGGACAAAGGGGATGTCGTTAGATATGGTGGAGACGAATTTTTGATTCTGTTTATGGATATGTCAAAGGAAGAAGCGAAAGAATTGGCATCTAGCTTGCTTAAGGAAATGTTAAATGACTTTAAGGAAGAAATTCAAAGTGAAGTAATGAAGCAGGTGGGCCACGAGATTATCATTCCTAGGGAAAAACAAATTTCTAGCTCCATTGGAATTGCTTCCTTTGAGGTATGGGATGAGGTGCATTTTAATCGGGCAGTGAATCAGGCAGATGCCGCTCTTTATCGGATTAAGAAGACTACAAAATCAGATTATTGCTTTTATAATGAAAAGGACTTTTAGCAAAAAAGAAAGGTAGGACATTTTATGATGTATGATGCAGGACTGATATTAGAAGGAGGAGGAATGAGAGGGCTATATACATCAGGGGTACTAGATTTTTTTCTAGAAAAAAACCTAGAGTTTAAGGATTGCTTTGGAGTATCAGCAGGGTGCATGAATGGCATGAGTTATATTGCCAAGCAGAAAAAAAGGGCTTACGATGTGTCTATGAATTATCTTCATGACAAGCGTTATGCCTCTATGTATAGTCTCATTACCACTGGGAATTACTTTGGCTATGACTTTAATTTAAATGTAATTCCCAATGAATTAAATCCTTTTGATTATGAGACCTTTAAGAATAGTCCTACCAATTTTTATGCGGTGGTCACTAATATTGTAACTGGAAAGGCAGAATATAAAAAAATAACAGATTTAAAAGAGGATATTGATTATGTGTGGGCATCAGGAGCCCTTCCTCTTCTTGCGAAAAAGGTAAAAATCAATGATTCCTATTATCTTGACGGAGGAATATCTGACTTTATACCTGTAGGTGCTTCTATTAGAAACGGCAATAAGAAAAATGTAGTCATATTAACTCAGGATCCTAATTATCGTAAAAAGCTAGAGCCTCAACAAAAATTAATTTCTATTTGGTATTATCGCTATCCGAAGCTTGTAAAGGCGATGAAAACGAGACATATTCGTTACAATAAGCGAATTAGTCGAATTAAAGAGGAAGCAAAAAAGGGCAATTTATTTGTATTGCAGCCTCAAAAGCCAGTGCAAATCAAACGATTAGAAAAGGATTCTAAGGTGTTGCAGGGGCTTTATGAGGATGGATATCAGGATGCAAAACGTCAATATGATGCATTAATGCAGTATTTAGAAAGCTAAAAATGTCCTTTGAAATGCTTTTCGACTCCCTGAAGGGAAAAGTATAAAATCATAGCAAGGAGACAAAGCAGGAAGATGCTTAGCATAACAAAGTCAAGCTTGAATACTTGGCTTCCGTAAATGATTAAATAGCCAAGACCAGATTTGGCAGCTAAGAATTCTCCAATTACAACTCCTACTAGACATAGACCAATATTAACCTTTAAAATATTTAATATAGCTGGAATACAGCTAGGAATGACCACTAGGCGAAGACAATCCCATTTGTTTCCGCCTAGTGTTTTTATTAGCTTTAATTTTTCTCCTTCCACAGAGACAAAGGCAGATAAAGTGGATAGAATACTTCCGAAAATTGCAACGGATATAGCGGCAATAATAATGGTTTTCATATTATTTCCTAACCATACAATTAAAATAGGAGCCAGGGCTGATTTCGGTAGGCTATTTAGCACGACAAAATAAGGCTCAAGTACCTTAGAACAAGTAGGAAACCACCAAAGGATAATTGCTAGGAAAATACTAATTAAGCTTACTAATAAAAAGCTAAGGAGCGTTTCTAAAACTGTAATCCACATATGATGAAGAAGGGCATATTCCTTTAGCATAACAAAGAAGCAATTTATAATTCGACTAGGACTACTAAAAATAAAGGCTTGAATGGCATCAGTATCTGCAGCAATTTCCCAACCAAGAATCAGAAAAAATAGTAAACCAATTTGAAGGAAGCGTATTTGATGGTGCTTCTTTCTTTGCTTTTTTAGAAAAATTTGCTGTTGCATAGAAATAGGAGGGGAGGAGGTCTTGCTAATTTGTGTTTTCATTTTCATCCTCCACCTCTTTCCAAAGTAAATGAAAATAATCCTTAAATTCTTCTCTAGTTCGTGCTTCTCTTGGGCTGTTGGTAGGAATGGAAAAGGTAATTGGAAGGGTAGCCTTTATGGTGGCAGGACGTTTGCTTAGGACTAATATTCGGTCAGATACACTAATTGCTTCAGATAAGTCATGAGTCACTAAAATAGCAGTGATTTTTTCTTCTTTTATAATTTTACAAATGTCATCGGAGACATTAAGGCGAGTTTGATAATCTAGAGCACTAAAGGGCTCATCTAGTAGCAAAATATCTGGTGCAATCATAAGGGTTCGAATAAGAGCAGCCCTTTGACGCATTCCCCCAGACAATTCCTTTGGATAGGAGTCCTTAAACTGATAAAGGCCATATTTTTTAAGAAGCGCATCTGCTTTTTCCTTTACTTGGGTATTACATTTTTTTTGAATTTCTGGACCTAGTAGTATATTTTTGTAAATGGTGCGAAAACCTAGTAAATGATCTTTTTGTAGCATGTATCCAATGGTTTTTTGAGATTTTCTAAGAGGCTGTTCTTGGATTAAGATTTCACCTTGTTGTACAGGAAGTAATCCGGCAATCATATTAAGTAGTGTAGATTTTCCACAACCACTTGGACCAACTAGGGAAATGAATTCACCCTGCTTTACAAAAAAGGAAACATCTTCTAAAGCATTTGTTTCACCATTTATACTATGGTAAGTATAGGAAAGATGGTTAATAGAAAGCGCATTGTCCATAAATATGCTCCGTTCTGTTTTCTATATTGTTATCATATGAAAAAATTTTCATAAAGTTAATGAAAAAAAGAAAAAAATGAAGTACAATATTCTAGCAAGTATTAACATACAATGATATTATCAAAACGAAAGGAAAAGCAGTTGTAGTCGGCAATTGCATAGAAAAAAATGGTTGAATCAATTGTAGAATGGTTGACAAGTAATTTAACAGGTGCAGTTTCAAAGGAATTGATTGTATTTTTGATTTCCATGTTCCCGATTTTGGAGCTAAGAGGAGGTTTAATTGCGGCATCGATTCTTGGAATTCCTTATATGAAAGGAATTGTTATTTGTATTTTAGGAAATATGATTCCAATTCCCTTTATTTTGTTATTCATTACTCCGATTTTTACTTGGATGAAGAAACAAAAAATCTTTCGTCCTATGGTAGAAAAGTTAGAGACAAAATCTATGGGAAAAAGTGAGAAAATACAAAAGTATGAATTTTGGGGCCTATTACTATTTGTTGGAATCCCGCTGCCAGGAACAGGAGCGTGGACAGGGGCGTTAATTGCTTCGTTATTGAATGTAGATAAAAAGAAAGCAATTTTAGCAATTTACAGCGGACTCTTTTTAGCTACTGCAATTATGTGCTTTGTGGTGTATACCATTCCTTGGTTACTTAATTTGTTTTAGTGAGAAAGGTTGTAAATAATTTTTGTAAATTGTGCTGAAAAAAGATATCCACTTATTTACTTTTTATAGATATATGATATAATAGATGTGTATGTTGTACGCTAGAAAAAAGGTGTACAGTTGTATTGCAAAAAGGAGGAGAATGCAATGAGAAAAAGAAAAACAATGGATGGAAATAATGCCGCAGCTCACGTGTCATATGCATACACAGATGTAGCAGCAATTTATC
>JAFPBJ010000047.1 GCA_017390525.1 Lachnospiraceae bacterium
ATGATAGGTCCCTGGAAACATATCCACTGCACATGCCTTTCTTACCTCATATCCACTCTCCTTAAGCACCGCAAGATCCCTTACTAAGCTAGTTGGCTTACAGCTGATATAGACCATTTGCTCTACTCCAAAATTGATAATTTTTTGTAGTGCCTTAGGATTAACGCCATCTCTTGGGGGATCTAGGACGATAAAGTCTGGTTTTTCTTTTACGTCATCAATTACCTTAAGGACGTCTCCTGCAATGAATTCACAGTTGCTTAAGCTGTTTAGCTGTGCATTTTCTTTAGCGGCAGCTACTGCCTCCTCTACAATTTCTACTCCCACTACCTTTTTCGCTACTGGAGCTAGCATTTGAGCAATCGTTCCCGTTCCGCTATACAAGTCAAAAATGACCTTATCCTTGGTTTCGCCTACATATCCTCTAGCAGTTTCATATAGCACCTCTGCTCCTAGAGAATTGGTTTGGAAAAAGGAAAAAGGTGAAATCTTAAATTTTAGCCCTAATATATGCTCATAAAAATAATTTTGTCCGTATAAGGTAATGGTCTCATCACTTTGTACCACATCGGCAAAGCTGTCATTGATAGTGTGAAGAATACCTACAATAGTACCATTTAAGGAAAGGTTCTTAAGCACCTCTACCCATTCCTCTAAGGGAAGCTTCGCTTGAGAGGAGGTAACTAAATTCACAAGTAATTCCTTTGTACTTACACTTCTTCTGATTACAAGATGTCTTAGCACTCCTTCGTGAGACATTTTATGATAAAAAGGAACTGATTTTTCTTTAAAAAAGGATAAGGTTGCCCCTAAAATCTGATTGTAGTCTGAATCCACAATTTTACACTGCTCCACTGTTACAATATCATGGAAGCTATTTTTCTTATGCATTCCTAAGGCAAGTGGACCATCCTTTACTTCATCCCCAAAGGAAAACTCCATTTTGTTACGATAGCCCCATTCACTAGGACTTTTTTTAATCCCTTCATAAAGGTAATCCTCGCAAACTGAGTCAAGTAACTCCTTGATTTGATTGGACTTTATTTCTAGCTGCTGTTCATAAGATAAAGTTTGATAAGTACAACCACCACAGATTCCAAAATGAGGACAAGCTGGAGTCATTGTTTCAAGGCTAGAGGGCTCAAGCACTTGAAGTAATCTTCCTTCTACCTTATCTCTCTTAGCTTTGGTTACTCGAAACTCAATCCTTTGCCCAAGCAACGCCCCTTTTACTACTACCCTTTTATCTTCTATCACTACAATTCCTTTATTTGGAAAATGGTATTGTTCCACTACACCTTCTAATACTTCACCTTTTTTCACGTCACTTCTTCCTCCTACCAACTTCGTCTAATTATCATTTGCGAAACACTCAATACTTTCATTTGTACAACATAATACATTATAAACCTCAATTATTCACGACATATCTTGCAAACCGCCACTAACGTGGCTAAATGATGCAAAAATGCATCACTTGTTTGCAAGCTACGTCTATTGACCTTTTAATCATAGAAATATGTTTATTTGCAAAATACTTTTGCATAAACATATTTCTATGATTAAGGCCGTGAATAATTTCGGATAAACTGTGTTTCGCAATTACATAATGTTATTTATATTCTTATCCTAAAATACCATGCGCATAATGAATTTCTTTGTCTTCATTAATCTCCATTAATAAAAAGGTCTTTTGAAAGCCTTCCTGCCTTGGCAAACTAATACTCCCTGGATTTAAAATGGTTACGTCACTTCCAATATCAATATAAGGAACATGGGTGTGTCCGTACATTACAATATCCACCGAATTCTCTTTTGCATATCGCTCTAGATATTCTGTCGTAGAGCCTACATAAAACCGATGTCCATGGGTCATAAAAATGCGATATCCCTCCACAGTAATCAGCCTCTCTGCTGGCAAATCCAAATTATAATCATTATTGCCCGCCACGAAATAAATAGGACAAGGTGCAATTGCCTCTAAATAATCCACACCTCTTCCTACATCTCCTAAATGTAAAATTAAATCCATCGTTCCAACTTGATTAATCACTGCTTCTACATTTTCATTGATTCCATGAGAATCACTAATGACTAGTACTCGCATTCTACCCCTCCCATCTATGAAAGCACTTCTTTCATTTGTTCTAAGGCTCTTTTTCTATGACTAATTTGATTCTTTTCCTCACTACTAAATTGAGCTAAAGTCTTTTCACTGTTCTCTGGAATAAAAATTGGGTCGTATCCAAATCCATTCTCTCCCTTTGCCTCGTAGCCAATTATTCCTTCTACTGTCCCTCTTTTTACAACCTCTCTACCGTCAGGAAAAACTGCTGCTACTGCACATACAAAGCGGGCAGTTCTCTTTTCCTCTTCTACCCCTTCTAATCTCTTAATAATCTCTTGATTCTTTACCTCATAAGGCGTATCTTCCCCTAAATATCTAGAAGAATAAATTCCCGGCTCCTTATTAAGAGCATCTACCTCTAAGCCCGAATCGTCTGCAAGAACAATTTCCTTTGCAATATTCATAATTGCTCTTGCCTTTATTAAGGAATTCTCTTCAAAGGTAGTACCATTTTCTTCAATATCTATGGAAATCCCAGCCTCCTTCATAGAAAGAATCTCATAAGGAAGGTCAGCCATAATACTTTTGATTTCTTCCATTTTGTGTTGGTTTCCCGTTGCAAAAATAATTTTTTTCATCCTTTCATCTCCATTCCTTTAATCCCCAAATTCACTATAGCCTTTTTTTATCACCGTAACAATGGAACTTGCAAGCTCCTTTTGTTTCTCACTATCTGTAAGCACCTTTGCATCCTTTTCATTGGAAATAAAGCCAAGCTCGAGAAGCACAATTGGCATCTTAGCATTTCGAATAATATAAATACCATTTCCCTTTACTAAGCCTCTTTTTTTCAAACCCAGCGCTTGTGTCATTTCCTCTAAGGCAATTTCTGCTAGCTGCTTACTTTCATCGGAGGTCTCACTATACAACACCTCTGTTCCATTTGGGGTAGGCCTGTCCACATAATTACAATGAATACTAATGTAAAAGTCCGCTCCCACTTCATTAGCAAACTGAATACGCTTTTGCCCAGATAAGGTCACATCAGACTGTCTAGTATAATATACCTTAATATGCTCCTCTTCCATCATATAGCTATATAGCTTATTTACCACCTGCAAATTAACTTCCTTCTCTACAATTCCATTATAAGCAGAACCTGGATCCTCACCACCATGCCCTGGGTCCACTACTACAATTTTCTTGTATTTATTTTTTGGAGTAGTAATTTTCACCCAAAGATTGCCCTTATCATAGTACAGATAATATCCATAAACCTTTTGAAAACGTAAGGTAATTGTAGTAACATCCTCCTGGGTAAAAAAGGTGATTTTCTTAAGCTGCGCTACCTTTTGGCTTAAATCCTGCTGGGATAAAAAGTCCTCTAAATCCTTTTGAATGGTAAATACCAGCTTCCTATCCATATAGCTGTCGCAAATTCCAATCTGTTCCTTCTTCACATCCGCAGGAAGCGTTAGCTTAATTACTTGTCCCTTTGCCTCATCAAATTCCTCTTTCGTTACAAATAACTCAGCTCCCTCAAGCTTTCCTTCATAATACTGCTTGGTTACCTCTGTTACCTGCTCCTGCTCTTTATTTTGCTGTGCTTCTAACACATTCAAACCCGTAAGCACCAACACAAAAAGGACTACTGTTTTTACAATAAAGCCCTTTATATACGCTTCTGACATTGGCACCCCTCCTTTCCTCTAACTGTGTTTCTAGTTAATTGCAAAACACACAAAACACTTATTTTAGTTGTATAAATTAAATTGTGTTACGCAATTAACTAAGTCGTATTTTCCACACCCTCTACTTCTCACTTTTATTGGTAAAGGCCTTCAAGCATAGGTTACAGCCTTGATTTTTCTCTACCGACGTCCACTGATTTCCATATAAGCTAATATATCCTTCTCCATCACTTATATCAAAAGAACGTGTCCGATATCCACTATTATACTCCACTGCAATGGGATAATCTACATTAGGCGTCGTAATTTTTACCATAATTGCAAATTTTTCCTTCTTTTTGAAAGAAATATCTCCCTCCAGCTCTATCGTATAATAACCAGCCTCCTTCATTTCGCCCACTGCCACTAATTCTCTTTGCTTAAAGGACTGCGTATCCCTAAAATCTCTCACCACATACACCTCATACTGAGTATCCTCTCCTGTAGCATAAAAGCTCACTGCCTTTAGTGTTTCTTTTCCCTTGCTTTCATATACATTGGCAAAATAAGCTTTCTCTCGCTTATATCCTAATTGACCAATCCAGCCTAGCAAATCTGATTGATAAATAAAATCATAATTATCCTTTTCTTCCACCTTAGAATACACTACATTCGTTTTCCCAATATTACTGTCAAAATAGGATACATAAAAATATCCCCCTATCCCAAACTCTGATCCCCAACTATTTTTACAAATAAAGGCACCATCGTCCTGTGGCTCCCTGTTAAAATTCTCCTTAGGATAATCATCGTCCCAGCCTACAATTACAATATCGTGGTTCGACTTGGCATCCCCATAAAAATAATAAGCAGCCTTCTCCTTATTATAATATCTAGAATAGCTATAGCTATTTTTTAATGAGGTATACATAGAAGACTGCACACCACCATATTTTATAATTGCTTCCTTAATTCCTTTATAATCCTTCTCCTTAATAATACGCGCCTCTTGTAAATGCTTGTATGCCTTAGCTTCCTTGTTGGTTTTTCCATCGTTATAAGGATCATCCTCTTCTAGCACCGGTCCCTTCCAGCTTGATAAATAAGCCACCGCCATATTATACTCTCCACCTTCATTTTGTCCTAGTGGAAAGCCACTATTTAAAGACATATGATCCACAGAAAATTCCAATTTCTCCTTAGGCATTAAAGAGGTTTCTATGGCTGATAGGGAAGCAAATGCCCAACAGGTTCCTAAATTTCCTTGATCCTTTACTTTCGTATCTCGCCAATGAAGTCTATAATCATAACGTTTTGGAAGCTCATCCGCTACCAAATGATAAAAGCTGATTTCCTCCTTTTTTTCATCCCAAAACACACTGTAATCAAGAGCCTCTGCAATTTGATCCATGGGCACAAAGGTAATCCCATTTTTTTTCACTACATTGTCTCGCAAATAAATCATACTGTAATCTACTAACATTTGATTACAGTCTTCCCACATAATAATCACATGCTTTCCCTTTTCTATGCGAATTTTTCCATTTGTATATTCGCTTACACCACAGTTAAAATCCTCCTGTAGTCTTGAAAGGGGATACATAAGAGAAATTCCTGAAGTTACATAGGGAGTCTCTTCCACCTTAGGAAACTTTTTTACCTTTCCATCGATAGACACAATTCTCCCCAAATTTTTCGCTTCCTTTGCTTCTTGTTCAATTTTATTTTGTTCCTGTTTTTGTTTCTCCCCAATTATATAAAAGGTTGTGCCACATACAAAAATGATACACAAAAATCCTAAAGTAAGGAGAATTCTTCTTACTTTTTTCATATTAATCCTCATTTCTGAGCAATTTATTGCGAAGAGGCGATGAAAAATCTGCATTGCAGTTTTTCATCTGCCATCAAAGCTATTTGTTTTCGTTCAGAAACAAATAGCCGTGTGAAAAATAAGGTCATCAGACTTATTTTTCATATTATTCACACTTTTATCTCTCAGTTTTTGGTTTTCTTGGTGGTTTTGGACCTAAATATTGATAAAAATAGGTTTTCATCATACCATTATATATTTTTCTATTTTTCGTTGCCTTTTTCCCAATATATTTTTCCGCTTCTTCATAAGCTGTCAGTAAATAAAAGGACCAGGTATCCAAATGATTCATTCTAAGCCCAATGGTATCGTATAGCTTAGGTAAATTTTCCTTCTCCTCAATTCTCTCGCCATAAGGAGGATTGGTAATGACAAAGCCATATTTCTTTGGATGACTAAGACTTTCTACATCTCTTTGCTGAAAATGAATCAAGTGATCTACCCCTGCTAGCTTCGCATTATTTCTAGCTGCCTTTACCACTGCGGGATCTGCGTCATAGGCCTGAATATCCATTTCTATAGAGGTATCTATATAATCATTGGCCTCCTCTACTGCTTGGTACCATAGCTTTTTAGGAATCAAATTATTCCACTGCTCTGAGGTAAAGCTTCGATTCATACCAGGAGCTATAGATGCCCCAATCATAGCTGCTTCAATGGCAAAGGTACCACTACCACAAAATGGATCTACTAAAATTCTATCTTTATTCCAAGGCGTTAACATAATTAAGGCTGCTGCCAAGGTTTCTGTTAAAGGTGCCTTACTAGTTAACAAACGATATCCTCTTCTATGTAGCGATTCTCCAGTGGTATCAAGGGCAATAGTTACCTCATCCTTTAATATAAATACACGAATTGGATACTCATTTCCACTCTCCTCAAACCATTGTATCTGATATTTTCCCTTCATTCGTTCCACAATTGCTTTTTTTACAATGGACTGAATATCAGAAGGACTAAATAGCTTACTCTTAGTAGAGGTAGCCTTTGTTACCCAAAACTTTGCATCCTGCTCTAAATAATTTTCCCAAGGCAAGGCCTTTACCTGTTCAAATAGCTCATCAAAGGTATATGCTTTAAATCTGCCTACCTTAACCATAATTCGTTCTGGCGTTCTAAGAAAAATATTTGCTCTACAAATTGCCTCTTCGTCTCCATAAAAGGTAACACGCCCATCCTCTACCTGAGCAATCTCATACCCTAATTCCATAATTTCTTTTTTCAGTACTGCTTCAAGCCCAAAATGACAGGGAGCAATTAATTCAAATTGTTTCATCAAAATCTCCATTTCTGTTTCTATTCTTAAGAATTTTTTTCCTAAGAATATTTTACGTTTTTCCCCCTATTCTGTCAAATCATTGTTGCGTTTAAGCCTCCCCCATCTTTTTCCAATTCTCCCTTGTAGCTTACAATTCCTCCTATGGTATTAATCACGTCATAGCCTCTATCTAGTAAAATTCTAGTAGCAGTTAAGCTTGAGGCACCCCGTTCGCAATAAACAATAATCGTTTTATATCGATCAAAATAAAAATTCCCGTCCTCAATCTCCTCCAGCGGTACATTAACTGCTGTTTTAATATGTCCTTCCCTATAATACTCTGCCTCCCGTACATCTAAAATCAATGCATCATATTCCTTAGCTACCTCTAATATTGAATCCATAAAAATTTGTCTCATATTCTGATTCTTTCTTTAACCCTTCTTACTTTATTATATGGACTTCTTTCCTATATAGTTCC
>JAFPBJ010000048.1 GCA_017390525.1 Lachnospiraceae bacterium
CTTTGCTTTTACACGTCTAGTGGGCTATATCAATGTAAAGCCACCATTGTAGAACGATATAAAGAAAATAATATGTTCTTTTTAGTTCTTGAACGAAAAACTCCTTTATCTAAGCTACAACGTCGGCAATTTTATCGTTTTAATTGTATGATGGAAGTACAGTATCGTTCGATTTTAGAAGGAGAAGAAATAGATGTAAAGGAAATGGAGCGAGCAGAAGTTCTTAAGCTTAATTGGAGTAAGGCAGTTATGATTGACTTAAGTGGCGGTGGTATGAAGCTAGCTACCACTTTACAAGCAAATAAGCAAGATGAGGTTCAGATTTCTATGGTGTTGCCATTGTCAACAGGTGCAAAGCAATATTACATAAAGGGAGTGGTTGTGGCATCTATCCCCTCAGCTAATCGTTCTAATGTATTTGAACATCGAATTGAATTTAAAGATATTACAAACCAGGAAAGGGAAGAAATTATAAAGTATATCTTTGAAGAAGAAAGAAGAAGAAGACAAAAAAACTAGGATAAATATATGGGTGTATGAAAACGTTCCGGAAGGGAGATTACAATGAAAAAAAATATTGTGATAATCGATGACTCTGCACTTATGAGAAGGGTGTTATCTGATATAATTAATTCAGACCAAATGTTTCATGTTGTTGCAGTAGCAGAAAATGGGAAAGATGCTTTAGAAAAAATGGAGCAAATTGAGTCCATTGATGCCATCGTTTTAGATTTAAACATGCCGGTTATGAGTGGTGTGGAATTTTTACGGGAGTTAAAAAATCGAAAGATTGAAATGCAAGTAGTTTTAGTTAGTACCCTAGCCAAAGAAGGGGGAAAAGAAACCATGGAGGCATTAGAATTAGGTGCCCTTGATTTCGTTAGAAAACCAGATGCATTAAGAGATTGTAAAGGGGAAGCATTCAAAACCAGACTATTAAAAATGTTAACGGTTGCGGTGCAATATAATAGCAAAAGTACAAATAAAGAGATACCGGTAAAAGCAGTTCAAAAGGTTGTTAAGGTATCAAAACCAGCCAATCTAAAACCAAAGAAGGTGCATCAAAATACTACAAGCCACTGTGAAAAAATATGTGCACTAGCTTGCTCTACGGGAGGACCTAAGGCATTACAATATGTTGTTCCATTTTTACCCGCTAATCTAGATTCTGCGGTACTAATTGTACAACATATGCCAGTAGGGTTTACAGCTTCTTTAGCAAGTCGATTAAATGACTTAAGTGCCATTACGGTAAAAGAAGCAGAGGACGGAGAGCAAATTGAAAAAGGTGTGGTATATATAGCAAAAGGAGGTTGCCATTTACAGGTAGTAAAAGCTCAAGGTGGTGGACATAGGATTGCATTAACCAAGGAACCACCAAAGGACGGACTTAGACCATGCGCGAACTATATGTATCATTCTTTAGAAGAATCTGACTATGAAAAAATTCTTTGTGTTGTATTAACAGGAATGGGACAAGATGGAACAGAAGGTATTACACATTTAAGTGAAAAGAAACAACTACATATTATCTCACAAAATGAAAAAACATGTACAGTATATGGAATGCCTAGAGCAATTGCAGAAACAGGACTTGTAGACGAAGTCTTGCCACTTCAAGAGATTGCAGGGGCAATCCAGAGACAAATGGGGGTGCAATAAATGGACGTAAGCCAATATTTAGAGATTTTTATTGATGAAACAAAGGAACATTTACAAAGCTTAAATGAACATATTTTGGTGATTGAGAAGGAACCTGAAAATGTTGATACCATTAACGAGATTTTTAGAGCGGCTCATTCATTAAAAGGTATGGCAGGAACTATGGGCTTTAAGAGAATGCAACGACTTACTCATGATATGGAGAATGTATTTTCTGAAGTTAGAAATGGAAAAATGACAGTAACTGCTGATTTAGTGGACACTCTATTTAAGTGTTTAGATGCACTTGAGGAGTATTTAACTAATATTCAAGAAACAGCAGAAGAAGGTACTGAAGACAACGAAGAAATTATTGCAGCATTAAATAAAGCAGTAGAAGTTGGAACAGGAGAACAACCTGCTGAAAAAACTGAGACAAAGCAAGAAAAATCAGAAGCAAAAGCTAGTAGTGACGGTGAAAAAGACGAAGAAAATAGAAAGTATAAACAGTTAGTATTAGCTGATTTTGAAAAACATGCGGTACAAGAAGCAAAAGAAAAAGGAATGCATATTTTTGGCATTACAGTTTTTATTCAGGAAACATGTTTATTAAAAGCTGCAAGAGCATTTTTAGTATTTAAAGCATTAGAGGAAATGGGTGAAATCATTAAATCTGTTCCAGCAGTGCAGGATATTGAAGATGAGAAGTTTGAATTTGATTTTAGTGTAATTTATATTACAAAAGAAGATATAGAAAAAGTAAAAGCGGCTATTCTAAATGTATCAGAAATCCAAAGCGCATTTATGGAAGAGCTTACAGTAGAGGCAGAAGCGAAACAAGAGGTAAAACAAGAAGAAACTCAACAAGTAGCGAATGCACCTCAGACAGCAAGTAAGCCAAAAGAGAAGCCACAAACCAAAACTAGTAAGCCTGTGGTGAATCGTTCCGTTCGTGTTGATATTGAAAAATTAGATGTTCTAATGAATTTAGTTAGTGAGCTTATTATTGCTAAAAATGGATTAGTATCAGCAAGTACTCATGATGCAAATCAAGGTACACAAGGCTTTAATGAGCAAATTGAGTATCTTGAAAGAATTACAACAAATCTTCATGAATCAGTTATGAAGGTTCGTATGATGCCAATTGAGACAGTTGTAAATAAATTCCCTAGAATGATTCGTGATTTAACTAAAAAGTTAGACAAGAAAATGGAATTATACATGTCTGGTGAAGATACAGAACTTGACAGAACTGTAATTGATGAAATTGGTGATCCATTAATGCATTTATTAAGAAATGCTGCAGATCATGGACTTGAGTCTAATGAAGAAAGAGAAAGACTAGGAAAGCCTTCTGTAGGATCTATTTTCTTAAATGCATACCAAGATGGTAACAATGTTGTAATTGAAGTAAGAGACGATGGAAAAGGTATTAATACAGAAGCAGTTAAGAATTCTGCAATTAAAAAGGGTGTAATTACCCCAGAACAAGCAGAAAACTTAAATGAACAAGAAATCATTGGATTATTATTTAGACCAGCATTTTCTACAGCAGAAAAGGTGTCAGACGTATCTGGACGTGGTGTAGGACTAGATGTTGTAAAGAATAACATAGAAACCCTAGGTGGAGATATTGAAGTAACAACTAAATTAGGAGAAGGTAGTACCTTTACGATTCGATTACCACTTACTTTAGCAATTATTCAAGCCTTAATGGTTGAGCTTGGTGATGAGAAATATGCAATTCCACTTAACTCAATTCAAACCATTGAAGATGTAAATATTAGTGATATTAAATATGTACAAACAAAAGAAGTAATCAATCTAAGAGGTTCCGTTATTCCATTAATTAGACTAGACCAAGTATTAGATTGTCCACCAAAGGAAGAAGAGCCAGAGAACCTAACTGTTGTAATCGTAAGTAAAGGTGATAAACAAGCAGGTTTAGTTGTAGATAACTTAATGGGACAACAAGAAATTGTAATTAAGCCACTTGGAAAATATATTAACATCCACAAGATTATTAGCGGTGCTACAATTCTTGGAGATGGTGAAGTGGCATTAATCCTAGATGCCAATGCATTAGTTTAATTTGGGGGTGTTAAAATGGAGACAAATGCAATTCAAACAGTAGAAGATACCAAACAATATATTGTAGTAAAGCTAGGAAATGAACAGTATGGAATTGATATTGGATATATAGACAATATTGTTCGTATGCAAATGATTACAAGAGTACCAAAGGCACAACCATATTTTAAAGGTGTAATTAACTTAAGAGGTGAGATTATCCCTGTAATGAGTATTCGAGTGAAATTAAACCTTGAGGAAGATCAATTTACCTACGCAACAAGAATTATTATTATAAAAACTAATCAACAAGCTTTAATTGGAATTATTGTTGATGAAGTAAAAGAGGTTGTAACACTAAGTGAAGTGGATGTGGAAAAGGTAGCCTATGATGGAAATGCCAAAGATGAAATGGCAAATTATTTATCAGGAGTAGGTAAAATGGAAAATGAGTTACTTTCTATTTTAAATATTAATACAGTCATTGCTGAAAAAACTGAAAAAGAAAATGGATAAGAGGTGAGAACCTTGGAAGGAAGATTTGACGATATGTCTCAGATTCAATTTGATGTCTTAAGAGAAGTGGGAAATATTGGAGCAGGTAATGCCACTACTGCTCTTGCACAGTTAATAGGCGGAAGAGTTGAAATGGGAGTACCAACAGTTGAATTATTAGAATTTAAAGAATTAGCAGAAGTAATTGGTGGTGCTGAAAATCTTGTAGTAGGGGTTTTACTTCGATTAACTGGTGAAGTGAAAGGCATGATGATGTTTGTGTTAGAAAAATCATCAGCAAAAGAATTAGTAGAATTACTACTACATGAAGATGAGATTAAGGAAGAAGGTCAAGAAGAATTTTCTGAAATGGCATTATCTGTATTACATGAAATAGGTAATATAATTATTGGAGCATATCTTTCTTCCTTATCTACACTTACAAATCTAAAGATAGCAATGTCAGTACCACACATGGCAGTGGATATGGCAGGAGCAATTTTAAGTGTGCCAGCGATTGAATTTGGAAAAATGGGAGACAAAGCATTAATGATTGAATCTCAATTTGGAAAAGACGATCAATTAGTCTCTGGATATTTTATAATGATTCCAGATGCAAAGTCTTACGAAAAAATTCTAAAATCGCTTGGATTATAGGGTGAAGGTATATGGGAAAACAGATAAAAGTTGGAATGGCTGATTTAAATATTTGTTCCTCTCCAGACACAATCACGACCTTGGGATTAGGCTCATGCGTAGGAATTGTTCTATATGATGCAAGTATTAAGGTATGTGGACTAGCCCATATTATGTTACCAGATAGCACACAAATTAGAAATAATGAAAATGTTGCAAAATTTGCGGACACGGCAATCGATGTATTAATTGAAAAATTAGTACAGGCTGGAGCGAATAAATCGCGTTTTACAGCTAAGATTGCTGGTGGTGCGCAGATGTTTGCATTTAGTGCAGGTAATGAACTTACAAGGGTTGGAGAGAGAAATGTAGATGCAACAAAAACAAAGTTAAAATCACTTGGAATAAGAATTCTTGCAGAAGATGTTGGATTAAACTATGGACGAACCATTGAATTTTTTCCAGAGACTGGTCAGTTAATGATTAAAGCAGTTGGAAAAGAAGTAAAGTATATCTAGCAGGGAAGGAATCATATGAAGGAAAAGTATATAGCACCATTTATTACTTTGGTGGCAGGGTTAATTACATGTATCTGTGATATTAGAAATAAGGTAGGTGTTACTACAGCTTTAGTAAGGTTGTTAGTGGTATTAATTATATTTTATATCATTGGATGCATTGCTAGAAAATTAATACATATGATTTGTGTTCTTCCAAGCGATGAGCCTCCGCAACAAGAGGAAGAGAAAGAACAAGAAGAACAAACTGAGGGTGAAGAGAAAAAAGAAACAGAAACAAAAACGGAAGAAACCTAAAGAAAAAGCTACTTACAAAGAAGTAAAAAAAATTAAGGTTGAAAGAAATTACTTGAAGAAAGGAGTACATGTATGCTGCCCTTTCTTTCGACTTTTTAAAGGCAGTATTCCAAAATTAGACTGGAATTTGCATGGATACCACTATGAATGAAATCGAACGCAATAAATTATGGAATGAGTATGCAAAAAAACATAGCGTAGAAGTGAGAGAGCAATTAATCATAGAGTATGCACCACTAGTAAAGCTGGTTGCTGGAAGACTAAATATGTATTTAGGAAACAACGTAGAATATGATGATTTAGTGGGATATGGTGTTTTTGGATTAATTGATGCAATTGATAAATTTGATATAGAAAAAGGAATCAAATTTGAAACCTATGCCAGCCTAAGAATTAGAGGGGCTATTTTAGATCAAATTAGAAAAATGGATTGGATTCCGCGTTCCTTGCGACAAAAACAAAAGAAGATAGATGCAGCTTGTATGGAATTTGAAGCGCAAGAGGGAAGGGCTGCTACTGATGAGGAAATTGCAGCAAAGCTAGGAATTACTGTGGATGAATATCTAACATGGCAAAGTCAAACAAAAATTTCCACTATTTCTTCTCTAGAAGAGTTTGTAGAGCAGGGAATGGAGGTAAAAACTGAGGCTAAGTCCTCAAGGGTGAAAATTCAACCAGAAGATGTATATGAAGAAAAAGAATTAAAGGAAACATTAATTAGTTGTTTAGATTCCTTGACAGAAAAGGAAAGAAAAGTAATTTTGTTATATTATTATGAAGAGCTTACTTTGAAGGAAATTAGTATGGTACTTGAGGTATCAGAATCTAGAGTATCCCAATTACACACAAAAGCTTTACAAAAAATGAAAGTAAAATTAAAAGGAAATATTGAATTATTTATGGGATAGAGGAGAAAGGATTATGAAATATAAAAATGGATTTTTCCAAATTGTAATAAAAGAAAATCTTGGTACCTTTTTAAGAGTATACCCTCCTCAAGCAGATGGGGAGAGCATTAGTATTAATGAGGTTTTGGATTATTTGGATAAGGAGAATATTGCTGTGCTTGATCTTCCTAAGTTATCCAAGGAAGTGGCAGAAGCAACTGAAATAAAGGATATTTTTCTTCTAGAGACCTGTGGTTTTCCAGTAAACGAAAAAGTGATACTTGAAATTCCGGACAATCATATGTATGTGAAAGCAAGATTTTACCCTCCTTCAAAAGGAGGAAGTTTATTAAGAGCTCAAGATATTTTATATGAAATGAAGCAGGCAGGAGTTCGATTTGGTCTGATTACCAAAAGTATAGAGATGTTCTTAAAGCATAGACAATACTGTGTAAGCTATGTTGTGGCAAAGGCAAAGCTCCCAAGACACGGACATAGCGCTTCTATTGAGTATAAGTTTGATACAAAGAAGGATGCAAAGCCAACCCTTTTAGAGGATGGAACTGTGGATTTTCATAAGCTAGATATGATAAATCATGTAGAAGAAGGAGATTTACTTGCTGTTTTACATAAGGAGGATATGGGAGAACCTGGAAAAGATGTAATGGGAATGGCACTTCCAGCCAAAAAAGTAGAACGTAAGGTATTAAAGTATGGAAATAACATTGAATTAAGCGAGGATGGAACTGAAATTCGTTCAAAAGTCTGTGGGCATGTAAAGCTAGAAGGGGAAAAGGTATTTGTATCTAATACCTATGAAGTGTTAGCAGATGTAGATGCGTCTACTGGCGATATTGAATATGATGGAAATGTAACAGTAAAAGGCTCTGTTCGTACGGGCTTTATGATTCGAGCGACGGGAGATATTAATGTAAATGGTGTAGTGGAAGGAGCTCAGCTATTTGCAGGAGGTCAGATTATTTTACAGAGGGGCATTCAAGGAATGGGCAAAGGTGTATTAGAGGCCAAGTCCAACATTATTGCCAAATTTATTGAGAATTCTCAAGTAAAATCAGGGGGCTATGTTACTGCTGAGGCTATTATGCATAGTGAGGTAGATGCCCAGGGAGATATTACAGTAGATGGAAAGAGAGGATTAGTAACAGGGGGGACTATTTCTTCAAAAACCATGGTTAGTGTAAAGGTGGCAGGTTCTAATATGGGAACGATTACTAATATATTAGTAGGAGTTGATCCTACCTTAATGGAGGAATGTAAAGCCATAGGAAAAGAGCTTCCTGAAATAGAGGAGGAAATGGAACAACAAGACCAGCTTTATTCTATGATTGGGAAAAAGATAAAAAGCGGGGAAACTCTTCCAGAAGAACGAATTGAAGCCTTTAAAAGAGCTGGTAACAGATTAAAGGAATTAACAGATCGTAAAAACAAATTGGAAGCAAGACTAGAAGAATGTAGAGAGCAGATAAAGGAATATTCTGCTGGTAGGGTTAAGGTGTTTGGTGTTATGTATCCTGGTGTGCGTATTACCATTTATGATGCCATTTATTATGTAAGAGAAGAATTAAAATATTGTCAACTACAGAAGGATAAAGCAGACGTTAAGGTATCAGCATATTAGTGAAGGATAGAAAATGAGAAAGGAGTTGAATTTTCTATGTCAATTAGACCAGTGCATATGCAAATGGAGGTTTCTAGGTCTCAGGAAATTAGCAAGCTTGCTCAGGAACGAAATCAAAAGGGAACTACAGATCAACAACAATTTATGAGTCACATGGATAAGGAAATTAGACATCAAAGTGAATCTGTGGTAAAAAAATCAGAAAGTGATTTATATGAAAAACGCTTTGATGCCAAGGAAAAAGGAAGTAACCAATACGAAGATAAAAGAAAAAAGAAGAAAAAGCAAGACACAAAAGAAAGTAAAAACAAAAACACAAGACCAGGTGGTTTTGATATTAAAATATAGTGCTGTGTCACACTAAAAATGGAGGATTACCATGGATATAACCGTAATATTCTGCATAATTGTGGGAATATTTTTAATTACCTTTAGCTATGTTTTTTCAGAAAAAAAACTAGAAGAGAAAAATCAAGCAGTACAAATTGATTTAAGTGAACAGCTTAAAGTGAGTGATGAGGATTTGGCTCAGGTTAGAAAAAAAGTGGTGGAAGCAATTGCTCAGTACGAAGAAGAGGAAATTGAACGTACAAAAGAGCAGCTTTCCACTGTTTCTAATGAAAAGATTTTGGCAATTGATGAATTTACAAAAAGTGTACTTGGGGATATTGATAATAATCATAAAGAGGTTATGTTTCTTTATTCTATGCTAACTGATAAGCAAAATGAAATTAAGGATTTGGTATCACAGGCTAGTAAGTTAAATAAACAGTTAGACAAGAAAGAAAAAGAAGTAGAAGAAAAGTTAAAACCAGAAAAAGCTCCTGTATCTAAAAAGAAAGAACAGGTTGTTAAAGAGTATGTAGTAAATGAGAATGTAAATAAGCAAATTTCTAAGAAAATGGTAGAAAATCTTGAAAAGGAAAGCAATGATTCTATTAAGGAATATCAATACGGAGAAGAAGCTAATAAATATAATGAGCTTGTACAGGATAATAACAGTCAGATTATGAGACTATATGAACAAGGCTTAGATGAGATTGAAATTGCAAGAAAACTGGATTTAGGAATCGGGGAAGTGAAATTAGTAGTAGGATTATACGAAAATAAAGCATAAAAATATACATGGGAAAGAAAGGAAAATGCAAACAGACATGCATGGGTTGAAAGTAAAATGAAGTTAAATTATTTTCTTAGAGGATTAGGAACAGGAATTTTATTTTGCGCAATTATTTTATTTATGGCAAATTTAACGGATCGAAATAAAAATGTAAGTGAAGAATATATTAGAGAAGAAGCCAAAAAATTAGGTATGGTAGAAGAAGTGAAAGAGGATGATTTAAGCAAAATATTAGATCAGGATAGCCAAGCTAATAAAAGTGACGTAGCAAAAAAAGAAGATACACAACAAGAAAATAGTGAAGAGAAGGTATCTACAGAAGCAAAAACAGAGAAAACTACAGAAGCAGTTAGAGAAACAACTGAGGAAAAGACAACAGAAGAAAAAACTACTGAAAAGGCTACAGAGACAAAGAAAAAAGAAGAGGAAAAGAAAGAGACAAATAAACAAGTTACCATTACAATTAAAAGTGGAATGTATTCCAATGTAGTGGCACAAATGTTAAAGGAAAAAGGCGTCATTGATGATGTGAATAAATTTGACAATTATCTAAATAAGCATGGGTATGCTAACAGAATTGTAGTAGGAACTTATAAGATCAAAATAGGTGCAAGCTATGCAGAAATTGCTAAAATAATTGTTGGAGAAAAATAATGGTTGCAATTTCTAATTTAATGTGGTACAATCTTATGCGACAAATAAACACGTCTGTGGATGCTTAGCATGGTGCCAATAAGGTAAGCTAAGGAAGGAAGCAGATGGAAGACATAACCATGGAGGTATATTATGAGCGTTATTTCAATGAAACAATTACTTGAAGCAGGTGTACATTTCGGACACCAAACAAGAAGATGGAACCCTAAGATGGCAGAGTACATCTACACAGAAAGAAATGGTATTTATATCATCGACCTACAAAAATCAGTAGGAAAAGTAGATGCTGCATATGAAGCAATCAAAAACTGTGTTGCTGAAGGTGGAAACATTCTTTTTGTAGGTACTAAAAAACAAGCACAAGATTCAATTCAATCAGAAGCTGAACGTTGTGGAATGTACTATGTAAATCAAAGATGGTTAGGTGGTATGTTAACTAATTTCAAAACTATCCAAGGAAGAATTGCACGTTTAAAAGAAATCGAAGCAATGCAAGAAGATGGAACATTTGATGTATTACCTAAAAAAGAAGTAATCGAATTAAAGAAAGAGTTAGAAAAATTACAAAAAAATCTTGGCGGTATCAAAGATATGAAGACTATCCCAGATATGATTTTTGTAGTAGATCCTAGAAAAGAAAGAATTGCAATTCAAGAAGCACACAGCTTAGGAATTCCTCTTGTAGGAATCGCTGATACTAACTGTGATCCAGAAGAATTAGATTATGTAATTCCTGGTAATGATGATGCAATTAGAGCAGTAAAATTAATCGTTGCTAAAATGGCAGATGCAGTAATCGAAGCAAATCAAGGTGCAGACGCAGTAGCAGCTGACGAAAGTGAAGCAGAAGCTGAATAATCGTAGCTAGAAATTAATATGAAACATTAAAATGCTTTGGCCTGTTTTGGCAGGCTAGAGCATTTTCTAAGTAGAAAAAATTAAATTTATGGAGGAAGAGTACAATGGCAATTACAGCAGCTATGGTAAAGGAACTTAGAGAAGAAACTGGCGCAGGAATGATGGAGTGTAAAAAAGCACTTACTGCAACAGATGGTGATAAGGAAAAAGCAATTGAATTTTTAAGAGAAAAAGGTTTAGCAACTGCTCAAAAGAAATCTGGAAGAGTTGCAGCAGAAGGTATTGTAGCAACAGTTATTAAAAATGATGGAAAGTTAGCAGCAATTGTTGAAGTTAACTCAGAAACTGACTTCGTTGCAAAAAATGAACAATTCCAATCATTTGTAGCTGACGTAGCAGAACAAGCTGCTAACACTACAGCAGCTGATACTGAAGCATTCTTAGCTGAACCATGGGCAAAAGATACTTCAAAAACTGTAAAAGAACAATTAGCAGGAATGATCGCAGTAATTGGCGAAAACATGAATATTAGAAGATTTGCTAAAGTAGAAGCAAGCAATGGTATTGTTGTTTCTTACACTCATGGTGGTGGTAAAATCGGTGTATTAGTAGAAGCTGAAACTGATACTAACAGCGATGCAGTAGCAGAATGCTTAAGAAACGTTGCAATGCAAGTTGCAGCATTAAATCCAAAATATACTTCAAGAGACGAAGTATCAGAAGAATACATTGAGCATGAAAAAGAAATCTTAAAAGCTCAAGCTATGAATGAAAATCCAGATAAGCCAGAAAATATCATTGAAAAAATGATTATTGGACGTCTTAACAAAGAATTAAAAGAAGTATGTTTATTAGATCAAACATATGTAAAAGATAGTGATTTAACAGTACAAAAATATGTAGATTCTGTAGCAAAAGAAACTGGAGCTACAATTAAAGTAAAAGGCTTTGTACGTTTTGAAACTGGAGAAGGAATCGAAAAAGTAGAAGAAGATTTCGCTGCAGAAGTTGCAAAACAAATGAATATGTAATAAATATCGTGGTTAAGTAGATGAAGCGAAGAAAGAAAACTGAAGGAAGTGTTACCTTCAGTTTTCTTTTTAAGTTATGAAATTATTTTGCTTAAGATGAAATGGAGATTAAAATGTATTGCGAACATTGTAAACAACAAATGGAAGAGGATGCAATCTATTGCCCGTTTTGTGGAAATCGTCTTGTATCAAGGGAGAATCAACTAGATAGACCACTAACAAGTAAGGAAATCAATCAATGTAGACATAAGTCAGAGAAACGCTGGTATGTTTTTTTGTGTGTGCTTAATATTTTGATTATTCTTAGTGTGGTAACTGTGTTTATTGTTAATTTTAAGGATAATCTGAAGGATTTTTCCAATCGTATGAAAAATGAAATGAATTTAATGGAAGAAGCTATGTTAGAAGACCTTGAAGCAAAAAACGAAGAACAAAAGGAAGAAAGTAAAGAGTCAACTAAGACTTCTAAGGAAACAAAAAAGCAACAAGATGAAAAATCGGATAAAAATACAAAAGAAGCTGATGAAGATGTGGATACTTTAGAGGATTATGTGATACCAGTAGAAGTGGAATATTTTATACTTGGAATTATGATTCTGTTCATTTTACCTTTTATGTTGAATATATATTATCAATCTTACCGAGCTAGCGCTGTACCAATTACTCCAAGGAATTTTCCTGAAATATATGATAGAATACAGCTCTATGCAAAAAGATTGGGCTTAAAAGAAGTACCAGAAGCATATATTATGCAGGAAAATGGAGTTTTAAATGCATTTTCTGCTTTTATCATTAAGAAACAGTACATAGAAATTTGTGCAGATTTATTTGAAGTGGCATATAGAGAACATAAGGATATTGATGCAATTTCCTTTGTAATAGCCCATGAGTTAGCCCATATTAAATTAAAACATGCTACCTTCCCATATAACATTAGAATTCTATTTTCTAACTCTATACCGATTTTGGGCTCTACAGCCTCTCGAGCTAGGGAATATAGCTGTGATAGATTGGCGCAGAAGGTAACGGGAATAGATGGAATCGATGCTATGTTTGCACTCATGGTGGGAAAACATTTATACAAGGATGTTGATAAGCAAGCATATCTTCATTATGCCCAAACGGTAAACGGATTTTTTGTATGGTGTGTGAATTTAGTGTCAAGTCATCCGGTTATGACTAAACGAATTCAAGCCTTGGCTATGAAACAGGGCAGTGGAAAATTATATTAAAGTAAAAACCCAGCATATTAATTGTGCTGGGTTTCGTATTCGTCTAAAAAGCTGTGCTTTATTCCGTCCTTTTTGTAGGCTAATACAGTATTTAAGCTAACATTTTCCACGCTTCTAAAAATGTTGCTTTCTACAAAAGGGTTGGTTTCCTTCATTTTTGCAATGAGATTTTTTATTTCCATACGCTTTGAAGTCATACCATTCTCATCACTAGAGGTGGCACAAACTTCTGTGAAACGGCAGGCACATTGAAGAAACTCAAGGTGATTGTAATCTCGCCAATGTTTAATATCAGCTTCTCGAATGAGATACATAGGACGAATTAACTCCATTCCTTCGAAGTTGGTGCTGTGAAGCTTTGGCATCATAGTTTGCACCTGAGCACCATAAAGCATTCCCATTAAAATAGTTTCAATTACATCATCATAATGATGACCTAGAGCAATTTTATTACAACCAAGCTTTTGAGCATTACTATATAAAAATCCTCTTCTCATTCTAGCACATAGATAGCAAGGGGATTTTTCAATATCATAAACAGTATCAAAAATATCTGATTCGAAAATAGTAATAGGAATATCTAGTTTTTTTGCATTGGATTCAATCATTTCTCGGTTTACTGGACTATATCCAGGATCCATAACGAGAAATTCTAGGGAAAAGTTTGCTTTTCTGTGACGTTGCAATTCTTGAAAAAGCTTTGCCATTAACATAGAATCCTTTCCA
This sequence comes from Lachnospiraceae bacterium, assembly GCA_017390525.1. GTDB lineage: Bacteria > Bacillota > Clostridia > Lachnospirales > Lachnospiraceae > RGIG989. The sequence continues at coordinate 13,805 of JAFPBJ010000048.1, forward strand.
CCAGAGATGCAAACTGCAATTTTATCCCCTTCTTGTATTAGTTCATATTCCTTTACAGCCTTTGCAAATTTAGAAAAAATATCCTTATGAAATTTTTTTCGAATGCTTTTTTCAATATCCTTTGCAGTAATTTCAACTGTTTCCATATCATCCAACCTTTCGTAAATTGACTAAGCTATATTATATGCATTTTTAGAAGAAAAGGCAATAGATTTTGATATGAAAGAAAAGGGAAAATAGGAGTTCGTAAGCGTCATAACTTTATTGACTTTCCTTTATACCATTGTTAAAATATAAGTAGGAATATGGAAAAAAATATTGCAATTTGCAGTAAGAAAGGAATGCAAGGATATAGATGGAATTACAACAATGTATTGAAACAAGACGAAGTGTAAGGAAGTTTAATAACCAAGAGGTAAAAGACGAAGTGATAAACGAGCTTGTAGAAGCAGCTAAGTTTGCACCCTCTTGGAAAAATACACAGGTTACAAGATATTATGCAATTAAAAGCCAAGAGAAAAAAGAAAAAATTCTTGAGGCAATGCCAGATTTTAATCAAGAGGCAACTAAAAGTGCAAGTGTTATTATTGTTTCCACTGTAGTTACACTTCGTTCTGGCTATAATAGACAAGGGGAATTTGATTCACCCAAAGGAAAGGGCTGGCAAATGTATGACTGTGGATGCTCTAATATGTTATTTACCTTAAAGGCAAAGGAACTAGGATTGGGCACAGTAATTATGGGGATTTATGATGAGGAAAAGGTAGCAAAAACAATTGATTTGCCAGAGAATGAAGAAGTAGTTTCAGTGATTGCCATGGGGTATTATGAGGAAGAACCACAGATGCCAAAAAGAAAAGGGGTAGATGTGTTGTTACATATAATATAAAAAATACCTAAAAGCATCTAAGAAAGGAAGGTGTGTTTTATGGATATAGCAGAAGTATCAATGATGTTACAACATACGGAGCTTTCTACACAGATTGGGACAGCGGTTATGAAGCTTTCTATGGACAATATGGAGCAGGTGGAAGATGGACTTACGAAAATGATGGAAATGTCTGTACAGCCTAATATAGGAGCAAATATTGACATATCAGTGTAGGAGCAAAAATATTTTAAAATTAAGAACAAGAGAAAGGCGAGGTTTGTCCTCGCTTTTTTCTATATTTCTTATTTAATATTTTTTTTGATATAGTGTAATATTTCAATGAGAAAAGGTAGTATATAGGTGAAGGAGGTTTTTGAGGAGTATGGAGGATCAAAAAATCATAGAATTATTTTTTCAACGTTCAGAGGAGGCCTTAAGGGAAGTTTCTAATAAATATGATGGGATTTGCAAGAAAATATCATATAACATATTAAATAATATTCAGGATGTTGAAGAATGTGTAAATGACACATATTTGGTGGCGTGGAATAACATACCACCTAATCAACCTAGTCCACTAGTAACATATTTATGTAAAATTGCTAGAAATGTATCTTTGAAAAAATTGCGGTATAATACAGCTCAAAAAAGAAATAGTTATTATGAGATGTCATTATCTGAATTAGAAGAATGTATACCAAGTGGTAATTCAATTTACGCAGAAGAAAAAGAATTAACTCAAGTGATAGAGGATTTTTTAGTTTCTTTAGATAAAAAAAGCAGAGTGATGTTTTTGAGAAGATATTGGTTTGCAGATTCAATTAGTGATATTGCAGAAAAATTTTGTATGAAAGAAAATAATGTTTCGGTAAAGTTGATGAGAATTAGAAAAAAGTTAAAAAAGATATTAGAAAAAGAAGGTTTATACAAATAAAGATTGGAGAAAAAAATGAATCAAGTGAATATTCTTTCAGACGCGATTTCAGATGTTGCAGATGAATTTATTTTTGAAGCATATGAATATATACCTAGTGGGTTTAGAAAAAACGTAAAAAAAATTGGAGGATTGGTTGCTTGTCTTTGTATTGTGGTTGTAGGTGGAATGTGGATTCACTTTCAGAGAGAAGAGCCAGTCAATGTGTATGCTTATGGGATAAGTAAGCCGTTAAAAGACACACAAGCAACTTTATTAACTGGTAAAATAAATGATGATGGAGAGATGGAGGGAGCACCAGTACGATTTTATGTGTCAGGAGAAGGAATAGAGAGTATTAGATATTCTTGTAAAAATCAATGGATTGAATGTATAGATGGAACAGAAAAAAGAGGGGATTATGGTATGAGTAAAAATTTTACAGTTAAATATGGTAAAAAGGAGCAGGAATATTCCTATATATTAATTAATTGGGTGCCTAAAAATACCATAAAAGAGTTAACAGAAGGTAAAAACAGAAAAATATCCGAATTATCTCGAGAAAATAAACAAGATATAATTGTAATGGAAGTAAAGTATAGGAACGGAAAAAGTAAGACAATGGCAATAGAAATATTATTAAAAGATAATGGACATTTTTTTGCGACTATATGTGAATATACAATTACATCTGAAGATACATTTACAAAGGGAACAGATACAAAACCAATGAAAAAGGAAAATAAAGAAACTGTAAAAGAGTGGAACGAGCAAGTTTGGGAACAAGAACAAAAGGAGAAAGAAAACAGTGATGATACAAGCTCAGAAGAGTTACAAAAAGTCAAAAAGTTTGTGTTAGATTATTATACTTCTTTGAATCGGAGTGTAACTGATATAAGGTTGACAAATAATCCTACCACGATAGATACACTGTATAGTGGGTATACAAAAAAGCAAGTGTTGATATTTGAAGTGTCAGAAAAAAATGGAGAAGCAAAAAGATATATTGCTGTAGGAAGCAAAGATGGCTGGAAGCATTATAAGGTACTAAATGAAGGGTATTAAGATAAAATTATTATTATAATTAAATTACTCAAAAGAATGATTTCATTATTAATGCAACAGTTCAAAATTATAAAAAGGAGGATAAAATGTTAGAAGTTGCAAGAAAAATTTTAAAATGAAAGGAGGGGGAATGTTAAGTGTAATTTTGGAAAGTTAAAAATAATTTTCAAGAAAAACTACTTGTAGATGAAATTATATTTTGGGGATTAACAAATTAAATACCTATTATGGTGATAAAATACAAAGGAGAAATATTATGAGAATAAAAAGATTAAAAATTGTTTTTTTAACTGTATTAATGTTAATAACTGTGTTGAATATTAATGTATATGCAAGTGAAAAGAAATCAGAGACTGGAGATTCAACAAAAAAAGAAATTAGTGAGTATACGTCAGAGCAGTACCCATTGCAAAAAAAGAAACAACAAGAAAGCTTAGAACAAACAAAAAATTCAGAAAAACAAGATTGTTTTTCAAAAAATTCGATTGATAAAACTGAGGAAGATATTGTAAATGTTGCATATAATAATATGATAAAAAAGGAAAAATATATTGTTGATTTAATTAGTCAACATAGTGGTAAACAAACATCACTTGATGCATGGGAATATAATCTACAGTATTTATTGACACATTATAATGAAATCAAAAATGTGGACAATATAAATATGTTATATGTTGAATCCTATATTGAAGATTATAAAATTGTAAAGGCAACACAAAATATGCCATTAACAAAGAGAAATGAAAGGAGTACATACGCGACGTCTTATAATTATTCAAATGCAGTTAGATATGCAGAGGCATATTATCAAAATTATAATTCAGCATATCCGGATTGGACTTCATATGGAGGAGATTGTGCAAATTTTATTTCTCAATGTTTATATGCGGGTGGAAAAGCAATGAAAGGAACGCCAGGAACAGCGTCAGCAGCACAAAATTTATCTAATTGGTTTTCATCAGGAAAAACTTGTAATACAAATAATGTATCATCAACATGGAGAGGAGCGAATGCATTTAAAAGTTATTGGCAAAGAAATGCAAGTGGGTATTCAAAGTTTTCAACTGTAAGTTCGAATTCATATAATTATGGTTTTTGTGGGGATGCAGTATCTCTTTTAAATAGTAATGGGAGTGCATATCATACATTGATTATTGTTGGATATGATTCAGCAAATAAAGATTTTATTGTGGCAGCACATACAGGAAATACAAAGACTGCAAAGCTGAGTTCATATTCTCCAGCTGGAGGATTTATAATATATAATATGAGATAAGTTGTATAATAAATTAACAAAAGGAGTAATTGTATTTTAGAAGTTTAGCAAAGTTCAAGGTTTTACCTTGAACTTTGTTTTGTTTTAAAAGAAAGATATTTCAAACCCAAACAAAATAAAGCATGGGAATACTATGCAGGATTATAAATTTAATGATAAGATAAAAATATGTGAGTATTCTAGAACAACCAGCTTTCGAAAGCGGATGATGGATTCCATGCAGGGACATTTGCGACCGTCAGTACTTAATGAGTGCGAAGCACGAATTTAGTACTGCTACGAGGAGCAACTAAGCGAGAGCGGCCCCGGAATGGAACCATCACCGTGAAGAAAGCGTCTGGGTAAGAATCGTGCCAACGATTACTTGA
>JAFPBJ010000049.1 GCA_017390525.1 Lachnospiraceae bacterium
AAGTTTCATAAGGTATGTTTGTTTGAGCAAAGACAGCTTGAACAGGTACATTTATGCTTGGCGTATCAGGGACTTTCTTATGAGAGGGAGGAGCGCTATATTTTCTCAGTAGTAAATAGCGTGTTAGGTGGGAATATGAATTCTAGATTATTCCAGATTCTAAGAGAGGATAAGGGTCTGACTTACTCTGTGTATAGCTATGGCTGCTCCTATGAAAAGGCCGGTTTAATCCAAATCTATGCTTCTTGTCAACCCACACAAGCAAGTAAAGTGGCAAAAGGGATTTTATCCATTATTGATGAATTGGTAGAGCATGGAGTTACTAGGGAAGAATTTTATAAAAGTAAAAAGCTAATACGCTCAGAAATGATTTTATCAAAGGAAAGCCCAGAAAGTCATATGAGCTATAATGGAAAAAGCTTACTTTTTAGAGGAGAAATCCCATCCCTTAGTCAATCCTTAGAAAAGCTAGAGGCAGTAACCATAGAGGAAGTCAATCAGTTTATTAAGGAGTATTTTTATAAAAAAGAAGTAAGCTTTTCTATTGTAGGCAGCAAAAAAGCTGTTCCCATGAAAGAAATAAAAGAGCTATGGGGTAGAAAAAATTGTTGATTGGATTTTAGAAAATTGCACATACTAGAGGAAAGTAAGTGTAATATCTAAAAAATGAGTGAAAGGAAATCACCATGAATCAACAAGAACTAGAGCTGGAAAAAGAAGAACAAAAAGAAGAAAAAATCAAAGAATTTGGTCAGGTTACGCTAGATAATCATGAACAAAAATCGAAGATACATTTGCTTTCCATTATTGGAGAGATAGAAGGACATGAATCCTTGCCTTCTCAAAATAAAACTACGAAATATGAGTTGGTGTTACCCTTGTTAGCAGATATTGAGGATAATGACGAGATAAAAGGAGTGCTTTTACTGATTAATACAGTAGGAGGCGATGTATCTGCTGGTCTTGCCTTAGCAGAAATGGTAGCTTCTTTAAGTAAGCCTACCGTTTCTTTGGTTTTAGGGGATAGTCATTCCATTGGAGTTCCTTTAGCAGTATCTACAGATTATTCTTTTATTGTACCTACAGGGACTATGATTATTCATCCGGTAAGAATGAGTGGTACTGTAATTGGAGCTCCTCAAACCTATGATTATTTTAAGTTAATTCAGGATAGAATCGTTGGTTTTATATCCAAACACAGTCAGCTAAAATCGGACAAAATTGAAGCCATGATGATGGAAACAGGTATTTTATCTAAGGATTTAGGAACGATTTTAGTAGGAAAGGAAGCAGTAGAGCAAGGGTTAATTAATGAAGTTGGTGGGATTCGTGAAGCATTTTTAAAGCTATACGAATTAATGGAACACAAAAGAAAAGGATAAATTTTGAAAAAAGGAGTTTTCTTTTAAGAGAGCTCTTTTTTTCTAGGATATAACCAAACATATATTCACTTTTTTCAGTCATAAGTGAATTAACCATTGAATATAAATGAAAATAATAGTATCATAGAAACTAAGTGTGAATTTTAAACATAGAATGGAGAAAAGTTATGTCAGTATTGGAATTTTTTAAGGTATTATTATTAGGAATTGTAGAGGGAATTACAGAGTGGCTTCCTATTAGTAGTACAGGACATTTATTGTTACTTGATAATTTTATTGAATTAGATGCCACACAAGCCTTTAAGGATGTATTTATGGTAGTAATTCAGTTAGGTGCTATTTTGGCGGTAATTGCCCTTTATTTTCATAAATTAAATCCCTTTTCCTTAAAGAAAACAAAGGAAGAGAAAAAGGATACTATGGATATATGGTTTAAGGTAATTGTAGGAAGCATTCCTGCGGTAGTTGGGGTATTTTTGGATGATTTGATAGAAGAGAAGCTATCTAATTGTTGGGTGATTGCAAGTACCTTAATTATATATGGAATTATTTTCATTTTCATTGAAGGAAGGAAACAAAATCAAACCTATAAGGTGGAAGAATTATCACAGCTTTCTTATAAAACAGCATTTTTAATTGGAATTTTCCAAGTATTAGCCATGATTCCTGGAACTTCTCGTTCGGGAGCAACCATTATTGGAGCTATGTTAATGGGAACTTCTCGTTATGTAGCAGCAGAATATACATTTTTCTTAGCGATTCCAGCTATGTTTGGGGCAAGCTTTTTAAGATTGGTAAAATATTTTATGCATAATGGTATGTTTCAAGCAGGGGAATGGGCAATTTTGCTAACAGGTATGGTAGTAGCCTTTGTTGTGTCTATTTTAGCGATTAAGTTTTTAATGAACTATATTAAAAATAATGACTTTAAAGTATTTGGATATTACCGAATTGTGTTAGGAATTGTGATTATTGCTTATTTTGCAGCGTATACCTTATAAGGAAATGAGGAAAAAGTCATGAATCAACAGCAGAACAAAAGAAAAAAAACAAGTAATAAAAAGAATACTAGAGCCAAGAAAACAGCGAAGCAGCAAAGTCAAAAGGATTTTGAATCCTTTCAAGACGAGGTCATTATTATTGCCTCTATATTTCTAGCAATTTTTATGGTGTTTAGTAACTTTGGTTTATGTGGTGTAATTGGAGATTATGTAAGTGGACTTTTCTTTTCTGTCTTTGGCTATGTGGAATTTGTAATACCGATTGCTGCTTTTTTAGGAATTTCATTATTGGTAGCTAATCCATCTAGCTCTCTTGCAAAGAAAAAGGTAATTTTAGGAGCATTTTTACTACTACTTTGTAGTATTTTTCTAGGGTTAGTAGATTATCAAGAAACCACTTCCTTTCAATTTGTTACTAGCTATAAAGAGCTAGAAAATGGAGGGGGATTTATCGGTGGGATAGTTGCAGGAATTTTACATAGTGCCTTAGGCGTAGTAGGAACTTATCTATTATTAATTGTGTTATGTATGATAGATTTAGTTTTACTGACAGAACGTTCTCTTTTAAAATTTTTGCAGGGAAGGAAGCAAGCAGTTTCTAATCAGGTAAAAGCAAAGAAAGAAGCAAAGGCAAAGGAAGAAAAATCAAAGCCGCAAGAAGAAGTAAAAGAAAATAAAAGCGTATTTGGACAAGCTACTGTGCTTCCTAAGGAGAAAAAGGTAAGAAAACGAAAGAAAAACAATAACGAAGAAATGCAAGAAATCACACCAGATAGTTTGAATATAAGTAGTGAACAAGAAAAGCAGGAAGAAGAGTATCCATTTCCTTTTACCATTGAAGGCATTAGCGAGGGGGAAGGCAAAGAATCAGCAAAGAAAGCGTTAGAGCCACTTCCAGAAAAAATTATGCCAGCAGAGGTAAAGGAGGAAAAAACTACTAGAAGAAAGCTAGAGGTAAGAAGTGAGGAGAAGGTAAGAAAGGAACCAGTAAAAGAGGAAAGAAAGGAAGAAAAATTAGAATTTAATACACCTCAAAAAGAAAAGGAAGAGTATCAGTTTCCACCAATTTCACTTCTTTCACAAAGCCAGGATAGTGGAAATAAAAATAGTGCCGATTCTATTAGGGAGACAGCTGCTAAATTACAAGAAACCTTAAAAACCTTTGGTGTAGATGTGACTATGACCAATGTAAGCTGTGGTCCTGCAGTTACTAGATATGAAATGCAACCCAAGCTAGGAGTAAAGGTAAGCAAAATTGTGGGTCTTGCAGATGATATTAAGCTTAATTTAGCGGCAGCAGATATTCGTATTGAAGCTCCAATTCCAGGAAAGGCAGCAGTAGGTATTGAGGTGCCAAATAAAGAAAGTAAGACTGTAACCTTTAGAGAGCTCATTGAAAATGAAGAATTTAAAAAGCATCCCTCTAAAATTTCTTTTGCAGTAGGAAAGGATATTGGGGGAAAGGTCGTGGTAACGGATATTGCCAAAATGCCCCATTTATTAATTGCAGGTGCCACTGGATCAGGAAAGTCGGTATGTATTAATACTTTGATTATGAGTATTTTGTATAAGGCAAAGCCTTGGGAGGTAAAATTAATTATGATTGATCCTAAGGTGGTAGAACTAAGTACTTATAATGGAATTCCACATTTAATGATACCCGTTGTGACAGATCCTAAGAAGGCATCTGCAGCTCTTAACTGGGCGGTAATGGAAATGACAGACAGATACAAAAAATTTGCTGAGGTTAATGTAAGAAATTTAAAGGGCTATAATAAAAAAGTAGAGGAAGTAATTCAGTCGGGTGAGGCAGGAGAAAATCCACCTGAAAAACTTCCAGAAATTGTTATTATTGTAGATGAGTTAGCAGATTTAATGATGGTAGCACCAGGAGAGGTAGAGGATGCCATTGTAAGACTTTCACAGCTTGCAAGAGCAGCAGGAATTCATTTAGTCATTGCTACTCAAAGGCCATCTGTAAATGTAATTACTGGATTAATTAAGGCAAATGTTCCGTCAAGAATTGCATTTTCAGTATCTTCAGGAGTAGATTCAAGAACCATTATAGATATGAATGGAGCAGAGAAATTATTAGGGAAAGGGGATATGTTATTTTACCCATCTGGTTATCAAAAGCCTGTGAGAGTACAAGGTGCTTTTGTTTCTGATAAAGAGGTTTCAGATGTAGTAAACTTTTTAAAGGAACAAAGTGAGGAAGTGACTTATGATGAAACCATTAGTCAGCAAATGGAACAATCCATGAGTAGCGTACCAGCTGGGGATACAGAAAGGGATCCATATTTTGAACAGGCAGCGAAATTTATCATTGAAAAAGATAAGGCTTCTGTTTCTATGCTACAAAGAGTTTACAAAATAGGCTATAATCGTGCTGGAAGAATTATGGATCAGCTAGAACAAGCGGGAGTAGTAGGACCAGAAGAGGGAACGAAGCCAAGAAAAGTATTAATGAGTGAGGAACAATTTGCACAGTATTTAGAAGAGTATTTATAGATTCTTCTATAGACAAAGGAAATAGATATTGATATAATAAGCTTTAATCATATTTTTGCAATAAAGACACAATTTTCTATAAAAAAATACGGAGGACAAACATGAAGACAGATATTCAAATTGCGCAAGAAGCGGTAATGCAACCAATTAAGGAAGTAGCGAAATCCTTAGACATTAAAGAGGATGATTTAGAGTTATATGGAAAATATAAAGCAAAATTATCTGATGAATTAATGATGGAATTAGAGAAAAAAGAGGATGGAAAGCTAGTACTTGTAACAGCAATTAACCCTACACCTGCAGGAGAAGGAAAGACAACTACGAGTGTTGGTCTTGGACAAGCCTTTGCAAAATTAGGGAAAAAGGCAGTCATTGCTTTAAGAGAGCCTTCTTTAGGACCTTGTTTTGGTATTAAAGGTGGAGCAGCTGGTGGTGGATATGCGCAGGTTGTACCAATGGAGGATTTAAATCTTCATTTTACAGGAGATTTCCATGCCATTACAAGTGCAAACAATTTATTAGCAGCTTTATTAGATAACCATATTCAACAAGGAAATGCATTACAAATTGACACACGTCAGATTGTATGGAAACGTTGTCTTGATATGAATGATAGAGTACTTCGTAACATTGTAGTAGGTCTAGGAAGTAAAGCAGATGGAGTTACAAGACAGGATGGCTTCGTAATTACAGTAGCATCAGAAATTATGGCAATTCTTTGCTTAGCTGATGATATGGAAGACTTAAAGAAAAGATTAGGTCAAATTATTGTAGCATACAACTATGAAGGCCAACCTGTAACAGCAAAAGATTTAAATGCAGTAGGGGCAATGGCCGCTTTATTAAAGGATGCCTTAAAACCAAACCTAATTCAAACTCTTGAGCATACACCAGCCATTGTACATGGTGGTCCATTTGCTAATATTGCTCACGGATGTAATAGTGTTCGTGCTACAAAGATGGCACTTAAATTGGCAGATATTTGTGTAACAGAGGCAGGCTTTGGTGCAGATTTAGGAGCAGAAAAATTCTTCGATATTAAATGTAGAAAAGCAAATTTAAAACCAGATGCAGTTGTTTTAGTAGCTACTGTTCGTGCCTTAAAATATAATGGTGGAATTCCAAAGGATCAATTAGGAACAGAAGATTTAGAAGCCCTTAGTAAGGGAATTGTAAACCTTGAAAAACATATTGAGAACTTGAAAAAATATGGAGTACCAGTAGTAGTAACATTAAATAGATTCGTAACTGACACGGAAGCAGAATTAGGTTTTGTAAAACAATTTTGTGAGGAAAGAGGTTGTGATTTTGCTCTATCTGAAGTATGGGAAAAAGGTGGAGAAGGTGGTGTAGAATTAGCACAAGCAGTGCTTAATACACTAGAAAAGAAGGAAAGCAATTTTAAAGTACTTTACGAAGATGATTTAAGCTTGAAAGAGAAGATTTTAACCATTGCAAAGGAAATTTATGGTGCAGATGATGTTACTTACTCACCAGCAGCAGCAAAGGCTCTTGAAAGAATTGAAAGCTTAGGCTTTGGTAATTTACCAATCTGTATGGCGAAAAATCAATATTCTTTATCAGATGATGCAAAGAAATTAGGTCGTCCAACTAACTTTAAGATTAATATTAGAGAGGTATATGTGTCTGCGGGAGCTGGATTTGTAGTTGCAATTACAGGTGCAATTATGACAATGCCAGGTTTACCAAAGAAACCTGCAGCAAACAATATTGACGTAGACGATAATGGTGTAATTACAGGATTATTTTAACCAAAATCGTGTATAATAGAGGTTTCATATATTTAATTCACTGACAGAATGGAGGACTAGATTATGGCACAAATCATTGATGGAAAAAGAATTTCAAAGGAAATCAAGGATGAGTTAAAGGAAAAAGTTGCAAAGCTGAATGAGATGGGAAAAACAATTGCACTTGCAGTGATACAGGTAGGAAATGATCCAGCCTCAAGTGTATATGTAGGAAATAAAAAAAAGGCTTGTGAGTATATTGGAATTCAGTCCTTAGCTTATGAATTACCAGAGGATGCTAAGGAAGAGGAATTATTAGGATTAATTGATACGTTAAATAAAAATGATAAGGTGCATGGAATTTTAGTGCAGCTTCCTTTGCCAAAGCATATGGACGAAGATAAAGTAATTAAAGCCATTGCACCAGAAAAGGATGTAGACGGATTTCATCCACAAAGTGTAGGTGCCTTAAGTATTGGACAACCAGGCTTTGTTTCTTGTACGCCTGCAGGAGTGATTCAGCTTTTAAAACGCTCTAACATTGACATTGAAGGAAAAGAATGTGTGGTATTAGGAAGAAGCAATATTGTTGGAAAGCCTATGGCACTGTTACTACTTCGTGAAAATGGAACAGTAACCATTTGTCATTCTCGTACCAGTGATTTAAAAGAAGTAACAAAACGGGCAGATATTTTAGTGGTTGCTATTGGTAAGCCTAAATTTATTGATGCATCTTATGTAAAAGAAGGTGCTACTGTAATTGATGTAGGAATTCATCGTAATGAACAAAATAAATTATGTGGTGATGTGGATTTTGAATCAGTAGAAAAAGTGGCAGGTGCCATTACTCCAGTGCCAGGTGGTGTAGGTCCAATGACAATTGCAATGCTTATGCATAATTGTGTAGAAGCTTACGAATTTGCACATAATAAATAGGCAGTATACTAGTAAGGAGATATTGTAGCGTGGAAAAAAAGATATTATTTATTTCACTAGGCTGTGATAAGAATTTAGTGGATAGTGAAGTAATGCTAGGATTACTTGCAGAGCATGGTTTTATAATTACCAATGAGGAAGAAGAGGCAGATGCCATTGTAGTGAATACCTGTTGTTTTATTCATGATGCTAAGGAGGAAAGTATCACTACAATATTAGAAATGGCAAAGCTAAAGGAAACGGGGAAATTAAAAGCATTAATTGTAACCGGTTGCTTAGCACAACGATATAAAGAGGAAATCTTAACAGAAATTGAAGAAGTAGATGCAGTACTTGGTAGTAAAAGCTATGATCAAATTGTAGAAACGGTAAACAAAGCCCTAGAAGGGGAAAAAGTACAAGTTTATAACGATTTAGGCTATATGCCAAAGGTGGAAGGAGAAAGACTTGTATCCACTGGTAGCTATTATGCGTATTTAAAGATTGCAGAGGGCTGTGACAAGCGTTGTACCTACTGTATTATTCCAAGTATTCGTGGTCAGTATCAAAGTGTCCCTATGGAACAAATAATTGAAGAAGCAACCCGTTTAGCAAAACAAGGGGTAAAAGAGCTTATTTTAGTTGCACAGGAAACTACGGTATATGGAATAGATTTATACAAAGAAAAAAGATTACCTAAGCTATTAAAGGAACTAGCAAAAATCCAAGATATAGAATGGATTCGACTGCTATATTGTTATCCTGAAGAGATTACAAAAGAGTTAATTCAAGTAATGAAGGAAGAAGAAAAAATATGTCATTATATTGATATGCCTATTCAGCATTCAGAAGATGATGTGTTAAAGCGCATGGGCAGAAAAACAAATCATCAGGAATTAAAGGAAATTATAGGTTTACTTCGTAAAGAAATCCCAGACATTTGCATTCGTACTACCTTGATTTCAGGATTTCCAGGAGAAACACTAGATCATCATGAAGCTCTTTTAGATTTTGTTGACGAAATGGAATTTGACCGACTTGGAGTATTTCCTTATTCTCAGGAAGAGGATACAGTGGCAGCTCAGTTTGAGGATCAGATTGAAGAAGAGGAGAAGCAACGAAGACGAAATGAGATTATGGAGCTTCAGCAAGCCATTGTCTTTGAGCAAAACGAAAGAATGGTAGGAAAAGAAATCACTGTACTAATCGAAGGCTATTTATATGAAGAGGATATTTATATTGGACGCACCTATAAGGATGCGCCAAATGTAGATGGCACAGTATTTGTGCAGTCTGAGGAAGAATTAATTTCTGGAGATTTTGTTACAGTAAAGATTACAAATGCAAAAGAGTATGATTTGATTGGAGGCGTTGTATATGAATCTGCCAAATAAACTTACTGTTCTAAGAGTAATTATGGTACCCGTTTTTTTAGTATTTTTGTTAGGAGATTTTTTCCCAGCAGCTAAGTGGGTAGCACTTGCGCTGTTTATTCTTGCTAGCTTAACAGATTTTTTAGATGGCTATTTAGCAAGAAAAATGGATTTGGTTACTAATTTTGGAAAATTTATGGATCCCTTAGCGGACAAATTATTGGTATGCTCTGCATTAATTGCATTGATTGAAATGAATCGTATTGCAGCTTGGGTTGTGATTGTAATTATTGGAAGAGAATTTATTATTAGTGGATTCCGCTTAGTGGCATCAGATAATGGTGTAGTAATTGCAGCTAGCTATTGGGGTAAATTTAAGACAGTGGCTCAAATGTTTATGACTATGTTACTAATTGTGCATATAGACAATCCTGTATTTTTAATATTAGAACAGATATTTATTTATGTATCCGTAGCATTAACCATCATTTCTTTAGTAGATTACATTGTGAAAAATAAAGACGTTCTTAAGGAAGGAAGCGACAAATAATGGTAGTTGAATTGATTTCAGTGGGCACAGAACTTTTGCTTGGCAACATTGTAAATACCAACGCATGTTTCTTGTCACAACAGCTTGCAGCAATTGGTATGTCAGTATATTATCAAACTACAGTGGGAGATAATGAGAAGCGGTTACAAGGCACATTAAAGGAAGCACTAAAACGCTCCGACATTGTAATTTTAACAGGTGGACTTGGACCAACGAAGGATGATTTAACAAAAGAAGTTACTGCTAAAGTATTAAAGAAAGAATTGGTAGAGGATAAGAATACCAAGAAAAGAATAAAGGAATATTTAGGAAAAAGTCATTATGGTGAAATTACAGAAAATAACTGGAAGCAGGCTATGATACCAGAGGGAGCTTTGGTAATTGATAATGACAATGGAACAGCTCCAGGACTTGTTGTAGGTTCTGAGGATGGGAAAAAAGTTATTTTACTTCCAGGACCACCAAATGAATTAATTCCAATGTTTAAAGAGAAAATATTGCCAATTCTTAAGGAAAGCAGCGAAGAAATTATATATTCTGAAATGGTTAAAGTTGCAGGCATTGGCGAAAGTCGTGTGGAAACTGAAATTGCTGACTTAATTCAAAATCAAAGTAATCCTACCATTGCACCATATGCAAAAACGGGAGAAGTACATTTGCGAATTACAGCAAAAGCAAAATCAGAAAAAGAAGCGAAAAAGCTTGTAAAACCAATTGTGGAAGAGTTAAAGAAACGATTTAAAAATGCTATTTATACCAACAAAGAAGAGGAAAATTTAGAAGATGCATTGGTGCGCTTATTAAATAAACATGACCTCAAGGTTACTACAGCAGAATCTTGTACAGGTGGTTTAATTGCAGGGCGTCTTGTGAATGTTGCAGGAGTATCAGAAGTATTTAATCAAGGCTTAGTGACTTATTCTAATAAGGCAAAAAGAAAATTATTAGATGTAAGTAAAAGTACCTTAAAGAAGTATGGAGCAGTCTCTAAACAGACAGCTAAGGAAATGGCAGTTGGTGCTGCTATTTTTACTAATTCTGATGTTGCTGTGGCAGTAACAGGAATTGCAGGTCCAGATGGTGGAACAGAGGAAAAGCCAGTAGGTCTTGTATATATTGGATGCTATGTAAATGAAAAAACAGTAGTAAAGGAATTTAGGTTTAATGGAAACCGTAATAAGGTAAGGGAATTAACTGTAGTTCATGCCCTTGATTTACTTAGAAGAACCATTATAGAAAATTATGAATAAAAAAGAACTGTTTACAGTTCTTAAGAGTTTGCGTTGCAAACTCGATTCTAGTGCGTCTAAAGACGCAATTTCCTATAACGTAAAAAGGTGGCTGCTCACTAATTTTAGCGAGTAGCCACCTTTTTTCGGTTCTTTTCTATAAACGATCTGCAATATCATATAATAATTGTTCTGATTTTTCCCAACCAAGACATGGGTCTGTAATTGATTTTCCGTAGCAGCCAGCACCAACAGTTTGTGCACCATCTTCGATGTAGCTTTCAATCATAACACCTTTTACAAGAGTTTTGATTTCTTCTGATAAATTACGGCTGTGAAGGACTTCTTTTACAATACGAGGTTGTTGATCCCATTTTTTGCTTGAGTTAGCATGGTTAGCATCTACGATACAAGCTGGGTTTTTAAGTCCTAATTTTTCATATAATTGAATGACTTGAAGTAGGTCTTCATAGTGGTAGTTTGTAATACATTGTCCATGACGATTTACAGAACCACGTAAAATTGTATGAGTAAGAGGGTTACCATCTGTATGTACTTCCCAACCTGAGTATAAGAAGGTGTGTGATCCTTGTCCAGCAATGACTGAATTCATCATAACAGTTAAATCACCACCAGTTGGATTTTTCATACCAACAGGAATATCCATACCACTTACTGTAAGACGATGCTGTTGATTTTCAACAGAACGAGCACCTACAGCTACATAAGATAATAAATCATCTAAGTAAAGAGAATTTTCTGGATAAAGCATTTCATCAGCAGAAGATAAACCAGTTTCTTCAAGTGCACGAAGATGCATTTTACGAATTGCTTCAATACCAGCAGCCATATTAGGGGCTTTTTCTGGATCGGGTTGGTGAAGCATACCCTTGTAGCCTTCTCCAGTTGTTCTAGGTTTATTTGTGTAAATTCTAGGTATTAAAATTAGCTTGTCTGCTAATTTATCTTGAACCTTTGCTAAACGATGGATGTAGTCTAATACAGCCTCCTCGTTATCTGCGGAACATGGTCCAATAATCACTAAAAATTTATCTGATTCTCCAGTAATTACTTTCTTTATTTCTTCATCGCGTTTTGCCTTTGCTGCTAAGGCTTTTTCACTGATTGGGTACGCTTTTTTTATTTCATCAGCAGTTGGTACCTGATTAATAAAATGTAAACTCATAATTTTTCTCCTTTATTTCTATATATACTCTCAAAAGTTTAACACAGTTAGACTTTAAAAGTCAAGAAAACAATAGGGTTTGTTATATTTTTATAGTAAAAATAAGTGAAATGTGAGATAATGAGAATAGATAAGGGAGTATAAAAAAGTAGAGAAAGGTAAGGTGTAGCATATGAAAAGGGTAATTTGGATTATTTTAGACAGTGTTGGAATGGGAGCATTAGAGGATGCAAAGCAGTTTGGGGATGAAGGAGCAGATACATTAGGACATATTGGGGAAAAATACGACTTAAATGCACTTGTAAATTTACGAAAATTAGGGCTAGGAAACATAAATGGAATCAAGAATATTGATTCTGTTAAGGAGCCTATGGGGTGTTTCGGTAAATCAAGAGAGCGCTCTAATGGAAAGGATACCACAACAGGACATTGGGAGATGGTGGGGATTTATACAAAGGATGCATTTCCTACTTATCCCAATGGCTTTGATGATGAGATTATGAAGGAATTTTTAGAAAAGACAAATCTTTCAGGGTATTTAGGAAATAAGGTAGCATCAGGGACTGCGATTATTGAAGAATTAGGGCAGGAGCATAGGAAGACAGGATATCCGATTATTTACACTTCTGCAGATAGTGTATTTCAAATTGCAGCCCATGAGGAAGTCATTCCTTTAAATCGCTTGTATGAAATTTGTGAAATTGCAAGAAAAATGCTAAAAGGAAGTCATCAGGTGGCAAGGGTCATTGCAAGACCTTTTGTTGGGGAAAAGGGAAGCTTTGTAAGAACAGCAAATAGGCGAGATTATTCCATTTCTCCATCAAGTCCTAATGTGCTTACTATTTTAAGGGATTATGGACTTTTGGTAGCAGGGGTTGGAAAGATAGAAGATATTTTTAATAAAGTGGGAATTACAGAGGCAGTACACACTAAGGATAATATAGATGGTGTGGAGCAAACCCTAGAATTTATGAAAGAAAATAGAGAAGGACTTATTTTTACCAATCTAGTAGAATTTGATTCTAAGTGGGGACACAGACGAGATGTAAAAGGCTACTACGAAGGGCTAGTAGAGTTTGACAAAAGATTACCAGCTATGATTGAAGCCATGGGGGAGGAAGATATTTTAATCATTAATGCAGATCATGGTTGTGACCCAACCTTTAAAGGAACAGACCATACAAGAGAATATATTCCTGTTCTTGTATACGGAAAAGGGTTAAAGAAAAATGTAGATTTAGGGGTTAGGGATACCTTTGCGGATATCGGACAGACAATTTTAGAGTATTTTAATTTACCAAAGGGGAATTTATTAGGAGAAGGCTTTTTAAAGGAGATTAGATAATTGAGATGGTGAGATAGAAGGGAGACTGTTTTATGAGAATGTATGATGTGATAGAGAAAAAAAGAGATGGAAGGGAATTAACAGAAAGTGAAATTCAGTATGTAATTCAGCATTACACCAATGGAGAGATTCCAGATTATCAAATGTCTGCCCTTTTAATGGCAATTTTTATTAGGGGAATGAATAAAAAAGAGACCATTGCTCTTACGATGGCTATGGCAGAGAGTGGAGATCAGCTGGATTTATCCAGTATACAAGGGAAAAAAGCGGATAAGCACAGTACAGGCGGGGTAGGAGACAAAACCACCTTGGTGTTATCACCTATGCTTGCAGCACTAGGGGTACCAGTTGCTAAAATGTCAGGAAGAGGGCTTGGACATACGGGAGGAACTATTGATAAGCTAGAGTCTATTCCTAATTTTTCTACTACTTTACCAGAACATACCTTTATTCAAAATGTAAATGAAATGAAGCTAGCTCTTGTGGGGCAAACTGCACATTTGGCACCAGCTGATAAAAAGATATACGGGCTTCGAGATGTAACTGCTACAGTAGACAATATTTCATTAATTGCTGCTAGTATTATGTCAAAAAAAATTGCTGCAGGGGCGGACGTAATTGTATTGGATGTAAAGGTAGGTTCAGGTGCCTTTATGAAAAATATAGAAGATGCAAGAAAGCTTGCTAGCCTTATGGTAGAGATTGGAAATGGCGTAGGAAGAAAAACGGTAGCAGTGCTATCAGATATGAATCAGCCACTAGGAAATGCAGTGGGAAATGCCCTTGAAGTCATAGAAGCGGTGGAAACCTTAAAAGGAAAAGGAAGCAAAGAGGTGCTTAAGCTTTCCACAGTACTAGCAAGTCATATGCTAGTAGGGGTAGGAAAAGCAGAAAATTATGAAAATGCAAGCAAGAGTTTGTTAGAAACTATAGAAAATAAACAGGCAATTCATAAATTTGAAGAATTTGTAGCAAGACAAGGGGGAGATGTATCCTATATTAAGGATACGAGCAAAATGAAATTAGGAGCACTAACAAGGGATTTAGTAGCTAAGGAAGGAGGATATATACAGTCCTTTCAAACCAGCGAGGTAGGAGTAGCAGCTTTATTATTAGGTGGAGGAAGAGAAACGAAAGAAAGTGAAATTGACTTATCTGTAGGGATTCGACTTCATAAAAAAATAGGAGATAAAGTAGAAAAAGGGGAAAGGATTGCAACGCTATACGCAAATGAAGCGCAGCGATTAGAGGCAGCAAGTGAAAGAATGGAACAAGCCTATGGTATGTCAAAAGAAGCGGTAGAGCCACCAAAGCTAATAAAGGAGATTATTGAGTAGAAAAGAAAAAAGTCATAACCTTCCCTTTTCCATCATATAATGATAGAAACGTATGGTAGGAAAGGTGAAGGTAAAATGAAACAAAAACAACGAATTTTGATTTTAATTATGGTAATTACAATGATTTTTTCCTGTTTTCCTGTTCCTTTGTATGCACAGGAGCAAAAGGATACCAATGATTTTAATTTGCAATCAGAATCAGCTATTTTAATGGAAATAAGCACAGGTCAGGTGATTTATCAGTATAACGCTACAAAACGATTACGTCCAGCCAGTATTACAAAAATTATGACATTACTTTTGATATTTGAAGCCATAGAAAGTAACAAAATATCTATGCAGGATGAGGTAGTAGTAAGTAAACACGCAGCTTCTATGGAGGGCTCAAAGGTTTTTTTAGAAGAAGGAGAAACCCAGACGGTGGATACCATGATTAAGTGTATTACAGTCTCTTCTGGAAATGATGCTGCGGTTGCTATGGCAGAGCATGTGGCAGGAAGTGAAGAAGCTTTTGTAAAAAAAATGAATGAACGAGCACAGAAGCTAGGGATGAAAGATACACATTTTGTAAATTGCTGTGGACTAGATGCAGACAACCACTATTCTAGTGCATTAGATATCGCTATTATGTCTCGGGAATTGGTGACAAAGCATCCGAAAATATATGAGTATAGCTCTATTTGGATGGATACCATCACCCATGTAACAAGACGAGGCTCATCAGAATTTGGATTATCCAATACCAATAAATTAATTCGTCATTATAAAGGAATGACAGGGCTAAAAACAGGCTCTACTAGTAAGGCGAAATTTTGTTTGTCTGGAACTGCAAAACGAAATGGGGTAGAGTTAATTGCAGTAGCTATGGCAGCGCCAAATGCCAAAACGAGAAACAAAGAGGTGGCAAATTTATTAAATTTTGGCTTTTCCAATTGTCAGGTATATAAGGATACGAAAACCACTGAAAAAATTGGAAAAATAAAAGTAGCCAAAGGGGAAAAGGACACGGTAGAGTATACAGTGCCAAGCTCTTTTCAATATATGATTATTAAGGGACAAGAAGACATAAAAATCACGAAAAAGCTAAAGCTAAAGGAAAAGATTAAGGCGCCAATTAAAAAAGGACAGGTGTTAGGACAGGTGTCTTATTATCAGGATCAAAAATTAATTGGAACACTAGAAATTAAAGCAAAAGAAGAGGTGAAGGAGCTTACGTTTTCCCATTGCTTAAAGAAAATGTGGGAAGCACTTTTATTTTCATAAATTTTGTGATAGAATAAGGGATATGTGCCAAAAGAGAAAAAAGCAAGGGAAGGAAAAGGAAAATGAAGTGGTGTATTGGGATTCTCATAATGTTGTTCATTGGAATGGTTGCAAGAATATGTTATGAAAATACTCATTTTACCATTACTAGATATGAGATTACCTCAAAAGAATTTCCAAAAGGGTTTAGAAGCTGTAAACTTGTATTTTTGTCAGATTTACATAATAGTCAGTTTAAAAAGCAAGATTTGTTTGAGGCTATTAAGAAGGAACAGCCAGATGTGATTTTAATTGGTGGGGATATGATAGTGGGTAAGAAAGAAACTACCATGGAACCAGCATTTTCCTTGCTTCATAAGCTAAAAAAGCTAAATGTTCCAATTTATTATGGCATGGGCAATCATGAGTATCGTTTAAAGATTTATCAGGAACAATATGGAGATATGTTTACAAAGCTTCAAGATAAGCTAAAGGAGTTATCTATTCCTTTGTTAGAAAATAGCAAGGTCACCTTACAAAAAGGTGTGAATTTGTTTGGATTAGAAATAGATAGAAGCTATTATAAAAGGTTTAAACGCCCTAAGATGGAGGAAACATACATAGAAGAGGTATTAGGAAAATGTCCAAGAGAGGATTATAATATTTTACTTGCCCACAATCCTATTTTCTTTCATCAGTATGTGAATTGGGGAGCGAATTTAACATTAGCAGGACATATGCACGGTGGAATGGTTAGAATTCCATTTCTTGGAGCAATATTATCACCACAGCTTCGATTGTTTCCTAACTTTACAGCAGGGCTTTATGAAAAAGAAAATAAAAAAATGCTGGTAAGTCGAGGGTTAGGCAGTCATACCATTCGTATTCGGTTTATGAATGTACCAGAGCTTATGGTGATTCAGTTAAAGGAAGAACAATAAAGAAAGTTGAGCAGATACATGAAGAAAAAATTAGTAATTTTACTAGCAGCTTTATTAGTGGCAGTGATTATTTCCTTGTGTCATGAGCTACCAAAGGCATTTGTATATCGAATGTCACAGAAAAAGAAACGAAAAATGAGGCATTTATTTAAGGTACAGCATTATATTGATCCCATTGGATTATTATTTCAAACCATTTGTTATGCTGGATTTTCTAAGCCTTACTTATATGGAATCAAAGATAAAAAGACGAATCTGTTAATAGGAATCGTAGGGTTTTTATCTTTGATTCTTTGTGCGTGTGTAGGGGGAGGCTTATTTTACATTACAGTAGACTATTTAAATACCCCAAATTTATCAGCATCCATTTATTGGCAGACGTTTATTTATTCGTTTTCTTATTTCTTTATGCTGTTTCCAATTACTATGGCAATGGTGAATTTGTTTCCTATTTCCACCTTTGATATTTCTATGGTGATTGCAGGAATTAACTTAAAAAGATATTTTATTTTATTGTCCCATGAAACCTATGTAAAAATTTTGTTATTATTAGTTATTATGTATGGTGGATTTAAGAATATTGGTGTGATACTGGTGAATTTATTTATTACATCCTTTGGGATATAAAAGGAGGAACAAAAAGTGGGTGCAGGAATAGAGGTAAAGCTTCAGGCGTTTGAAGGCCCCTTAGAATTATTATTACACTTGATTGAAAAAAATAAAGTAAGTATTTATGATATTCCGATTGTGATGATTACAGAGCAATATATGGAATATTTAAATCAGATGGATAGACGAGATTTAGATAGTATGAGTGAGTTTCTAGTTATGGCAGCCACGTTGCTTAATATTAAGGCAAAGATGCTGTTACCAAAGAAACAAGAAGAAAATCAAGAGGAAGAGGAAGATCCAAGACTTGAATTGGTAAGGCGTTTAATTGAATATAAAATGTATCATTATGCGGCAATGGAGCTTAAGGATAGGCAATTAGATGCCAATAAATCTATGTATAAAAAGAAAGATTTACCAAAAGAGGTGCTGGAATATAAGGAAGAAATTGATCCAAAGACCTTAGTAGATGGAATTACCCTTCAAAAGCTAAACGAGATTTTTCAGTCGGTTATGAAAAAGCAGGTGGATAAAATCGACCCAATTAGAAGTAAATTTGGGGAAATCAAAAAAGAAGAGGTTAGCTTAGAAGAAAAAATGCAAGAAATTTCTGAAAAAATAAGAGGATTAAAAAATATTAGATTTCGCACCTTGTTAGAAATTCAAGCAAGTAAGGTGCAGGTAGTAGTTACATTCTTGGCAATTCTAGAATTAATGAAGACGGGAATTGTTACGATTCGGCAAGAAAGCCTTTTTGCGGAAATTATTGTAGATGGTTGTGATGGATAAAAGTGAGAAAGGAAAGTAATAAGTATGGAATTACAAGAGCTAGAGGCGACGGTAGAAGCAATTTTATTTACTATGGGAGAGGCAGTGGCAGTGAGTCAAATTGCAACGGCAATTGGACATGATGAAGAAACCACAAAAAAAATCATTTATGGCTTGCAAAATAAATTGGCAGAGGAAAAAAGAGGAGTACAAATTATTGAGCTTGACCAATCCTTTCAAATGTGTACCAAAATGGAATATTACCCATATCTTACCAAGCTTGTAAACCAACCAAAGCGTCATACCCTAACAGATGTGATGCTAGAAACCTTATCCATTATTGCATATAAACAGCCTATTACCAAACAGGAAATAGAAGCCATTCGTGGAGTAAAATGTGACCATGCAGTAAATAAGCTCATTGAATATAATTTAGTAGAAGAGGTAGGGAGGCTAGAGGCTATTGGAAGACCAATTTTATTTGGTACTACTACAGAATTTTTAAGAAGCTTTGGAGTAACCTCGATTGATGAATTACCGATTATTAATCCAAGCCAGGTAGAGAATTTTAAACAAGAGGCAATGGAGGAAATGCAGCTTACGCTAGACATTTAAAAATGAAGGATAATGCCTATTTTACAAAGTAAGGCGGGGAAACAGTTAAGCTTTAGAATGTTAGGAATTTATATTTTTCCTTGCACAAATAAAAAATATTATGTATAATTACAAAAATAAAACAAAAGAAAGGAAAATGCAGACTGCTTGTACGTTAAAAGAACTTTAGCAGTATATGCATGGGTATGAACTATGGCAAAAATTCAAATGAAAACACCATTAGTTGAAATGGATGGAGATGAAATGACTAGAATCCTTTGGAAAATGATTAAGGATGAATTATTAACTCCATTTATTGATTTAAACACAGAATATTATGATTTGGGACTCGAACATAGAAATGAAACCAATGACCAAGTAACTGTAGATTCTGCAAATGCAACAAAAAAATATGGTGTTGCTGTAAAATGTGCAACTATTACACCAAATGCTGCTAGAATGACAGAATATGATTTAAAGGAAATGTGGAAAAGTCCTAATGGAACCATTCGTGCAATTTTAGATGGAACTGTATTTCGTGCTCCAATTACAGTAAAAGGAATTGAGCCAAATGTTCGTTCTTGGAAAAAACCGATTACCATTGCAAGACATGCTTATGGTGATGTATACAAAGGCTCGGAAATGAAAATTCCTGGTGGAGGAAAATGTGAAATTGTATACACTGCAGAAGATGGAAGCGAAACAAGAGAATTAATTCATAACTTTGCAGGTCCAGGTATCGTACAAGGTATGCACAACATTGATGCATCTATTGAAAGCTTTGCAAGAAGCTGTTTTAATTACGCATTAGATACAAAACAAGATTTATGGTTTGCTACAAAGGATACAATTTCTAAGAAATATGACCATACCTTTAAAGATATTTTCCAAGAAATTTATGATAAGGAATATGATGATAAGTTTAAGGCAGCAGGAATCGAATATTTCTATACCTTAATTGATGATGCAGTAGCTCGTGTTATGAAATCAGAAGGTGGATATATTTGGGCATGTAAGAACTATGATGGAGATGTAATGAGTGATATGGTTTCCTCCGCTTTTGGTTCTCTTGCAATGATGACCTCTGTATTAGTATCACCAGAAGGCTACTATGAATATGAAGCTGCTCACGGAACAGTACAACGTCATTATTATAAACACCTAAAAGGAGAAGAAACTTCTACAAACTCTGTTGCAACTATCTTTGCATGGACAGGTGCTTTAAGAAAAAGAGGAGAGCTTGATGGAACAAGTGATTTAGTAGACTTTGCTAACAAATTAGAAAAAGCAACACTTGATACCATTGAAGCAGGTACAATGACAAAGGATTTAGCACTTATTACTACTTTAGAAAATGTTACAGTAGTAAACAGTGAAGGCTTTATTAAGGCAATAAGAAAAACCCTTGAAGCAATGCTATAAGGGTTTATAGTAAAAAATTAAATCATGTAGAGGGTCAATGCCGAAGAAGACTAATAAAATATTTCTAAGGATAAAGTTGGCTGCTACAATAAATAATGCAATCCAAAGTAAAAGAGCGGGAAGACGATAGTAAAGTCTACCGTTCTTTTTTATCATAAAGGTATAAGTAGCTCCCATATAATAATATAGAAATACAAAGAATCCATATGGTACAATAGGATGAAATAAAAAGGAGTCTACAAAGTTAAGATGAAGCAGTGCGTTTACAGCACGAGTACCACCACATCCAGGGCAATATAAATGAATGATGTCGTGGAACAAACAGATTGACCCAGGAAAGAAAAATTTTAGGTGAAAAACCTGATAGCATATAAAATAGATGATACCACAAATCAACAAGAGAGAAATAATGTAGTAGGTTTTTTGTTGATTTTTATATTCTTTTTCCATAAAAGTAAGTCCTTTCAAAAATAATCACCTCGTAATTGTAGCAAAAAAGGGCATAAAAGAAAAGATAAAATTGATTTTAAGGGAAAAATATGATAAAA
>JAFPBJ010000050.1 GCA_017390525.1 Lachnospiraceae bacterium
AAAAAGCAGATTAAAACTAGATTATTAGATTAGAATTATAGGCAGGCGATAAAAGCTTGCCTATCTTTTTGTATCATAGGAGAAAGAAAATTTATTGTAATCCCTCCAAATCAATGGTATATTAACAAATAAAAGAACCTTTATACTAGGAGGAAATTTAAGTGAGTACATTTCAAGTAGAATTAAAAAAAGTAGTAGATGATTCCTATGATATTGAAATCGGTTTTGATTTAATGGATACACTGATTCAGAACCTAAAGCAAGGCTTAGTAGGAGATGTGAATAAATACGCGGTGATTACGGATGATAAGGTGAAGCCTTTATATGCTACGAAAATATGCGATAAATTAAAGGAAGCAGGATTTTCGGTAGAATTATTTTCCTTTCCAGAAGGGGAAAAAAGTAAAACCAGAGAAACGAAAGCAATGATTGAAGACGCAATGCTAGAAAAGGGCTATAAAAGAGATTGTTGCATTATCGCAGTAGGTGGTGGTGTAGTAACCGATTTGGCAGGCTTTATTGCTGGAACCTTTGGACGAGGAGTTCCATTTATTAATTATGCCACTACACTACTTGCGGCAGCAGATGCTTCTGTGGGTGGAAAAACTGCGGTAGATACGCCCCTTGCTACTAACCTAATTGGACTATTTAATCAGCCTAAGAAGGTATATTTAGACATTGCTACATGGAGAAGCTTAGAGAAACGCCAAGTCATTAGTGGTCTAGCTGAAACCATTAAGCATGCTTGTTTAGCTGATGCAGAATTTTTTGATTATTTAGAAAAGCATATGGAGGAGGTTCTTAGCTTTGATAAGGAAGCCTGTGAGCATATTGCAGAGAAAAATTGTAACATCAAATATCAGGTCGTGATGAAGGATGAAAGAGAGAGCGGCTTAAGGGAAGTCCTTAATCTAGGTCATACAGTAGGAAGAGCTATAGAAACCGTAAGCGATTATCGTTTGCTCCATGGAGAAGCCCTTTCCATTGGAATGGTAGCCCAGGTTACACTTGCCCACAAGCTTGGCTATGTAACAGAGGAAGAAAAGCAAAGAGTCATTTCCCTATTAGAAAAAGCACAGCTTCCAATTACAATCCCAGAATACATTGATAAAGAAGCCTTGGTGCAAAAATTATATACAGACAAAAAGGTAAAAAAAGGTCAGCTTCGTTTTGTAATCCAAAAGGGAATTGGCTCTGTGGTAGAATTTGAGGAGGGAGTTTTTGCAACCCCAATCAAAGAAGAAGTAGCTAGAGAAATTATTATGAGTATATAAGGAGAAAAATAATGGTACAACACAATATTTTATGGAAAATCAAAGAAGACAAAACAGAAGAAGAAAAGAAACAAATTAAACAGCAGGTAAAAGAAGGGCTAGAGGGCTTATATGGAGTTATTCCAGGGCTTACAAAGATTCATGTACAAATTGACTGCCTACCATCCTCTACAGCAGATTTAATGCTAGAGTCTACCTTTGAAAATGAGGCAGCACTAAAGGCGTATGCAGTACACGAAGCCCATGTAAAGGTAGCAGATTCCGTAGTAAGACCGAACATGGAAGTAAGAATGTGCCTAGATTACGAAGTATAAGATAAGTGGGGTGGACAAGCATGGAGGAAAAGACTGTTGCAATCATAACAGCCAGGGGAGGAAGTAAACGAATTCCCCACAAAAATATAAAGGAATTTCTTGGGAAACCGATTATTACCTATTCTATTGAAGCAGCCTTAGAGTCAGGGATTTTTGATGAAGTAATGGTGTCTACAGATGATGAAGCAATTAAGGAAGTGGCAGTAAACGCAGGGGCTTCGGTACCTTTTATGAGAAGTGAAAAAAACGCAGACGATTTTGCTACAACAGCAGATGTGCTTCTTGAGGTGCTATCAGAGTACCAGAAGCTTAATAAAGAGTTTGATTATGCAGCCTGCCTTTATCCAACTGCACCTTTTATTACAAAAGAAAAATTACAGCAGGGCTTTCAAAAATTAAAGGAAACCAATGCAAATATGATTATGCCAGTAGTGCAATTTTCTTTTCC
>JAFPBJ010000051.1 GCA_017390525.1 Lachnospiraceae bacterium
ACCCAACCATTTATAACCCGCATATTGGTCAGCGGCATACTTTCAACCCAACCATTTGTATCCCGCATATTGGTCAGCGGTAAACTTTATAATATTATTATACCCAACCATAAGCAAAATTGCAACAATGCTCTTATAACTCAGCCTAAATTTTCACTTCATAATAAAAACACCTGGCTCATCATATTTTCGAAATTAATAGAACCAAAGACAAAATTTCAGAAGAAAATGAGCGTGAAAAAAAGGCTTTCCGAAAACTCGGAAAGCCTTATAAAATATTGCTTTAGCTATAATTATTCGATAACTGTAGCAACACGTCCAGATCCTACTGTACGTCCACCTTCACGAATAGCGAAAGTTAAACCTTGCTCCATAGCGATTGGGTGAATTAATTCGATAGTCATTTCTACGTTATCTCCAGGCATACACATTTCAGTTCCTGCTGGTAATTCAATTACACCAGTTACGTCAGTTGTTCTGAAATAGAATTGTGGTCTGTAGTTGTTGAAGAATGGAGTATGACGTCCACCTTCGTCTTTAGTTAATACGTAAACTTGAGCTGTAAATTTCTTGTGGCAAGTTACAGTTCCTGGTTTACATAATACTTGACCTCTTTCGATGTCTTCTCTCTTAATACCACGAAGTAATGCACCGATGTTATCACCAGCTTGAGCTTCATCAAGAAGTTTACGGAACATTTCGATACCAGTTACAGTAGTTTTTTGGATTTCTTCTTTGATACCAACAATTTCAACTTCTTCGTTTACATGAAGAACACCACGTTCTACTCTACCTGTAGCAACAGTACCACGTCCAGTGATTGTGAATACGTCTTCTACTGGCATTAAGAATGGTTGATCAGTTGCTCTTTGTGGATCTGGAATCCAGCTATCAACTGCATCAAATAATTCAAGGATTTTGTCTCCCCATTCGCTGTTTGGATCTTCAAGAGCTTTTAAAGCAGATCCTTTGATGATTGGAGTATCATCACCTGGGAATTCATATTCATTTAATAATTCTCTAACTTCCATTTCTACTAATTCAAGAAGTTCTTCGTCATCTACCATATCACATTTGTTTAAGAATACAACGATATATGGTACACCTACCTGACGAGAAAGTAAGATGTGTTCTTTAGTTTGAGCCATTACACCATCAGTAGCAGCTACTACAAGGATAGCACCATCCATTTGTGCTGCACCAGTGATCATGTTCTTAACGTAGTCAGCATGTCCTGGACAGTCAACGTGAGCGTAGTGTCTAGCTTTTGATTCATATTCAACGTGAGCAGTTGAAATAGTGATACCACGTTCTCTTTCTTCTGGTGCTTTATCAATGTTTTCGAAGTCTACAACTTCACCAGTTCCTAATCTTGCATTAAGAGTTTTAGTGATTGCTGCAGTTAAAGTAGTTTTACCATGATCTACGTGACCAATAGTACCAATGTTACAGTGTGGTTTGTTTCTTTCAAACTTAGCTTTTGCCATTTCTATATTTCCTCCTTAAATGGGCCCTTTGGGCATTTTTTACATACAACTATTATTCATTATATTGCATTTGGCATACTTTTTCAAGTATATTTTTATTTCTTAGTTTTTTCTGAAATAACTTTTTCTTGTACTGATTTTGGTGCTGGTTCATATTTATCAAAGAACATTGAATAGTTACCACGACCTTGTGTTCTAGAACGTAAGTCTGTTGAGTAACCAAACATCTCAGCTAATGGTACAAATGCTTTTACCATTTTACCACCACCAATATCTTCCATACCTTCGATACGTCCACGGCGTGAGTTAATATCACCAATTACATCACCCATGTACTCTTCAGGCATAGTAACTTCAACTCTCATGATTGGCTCAAGTAATACAGCTCCTGCTTTTTGCATTGCATCTTTAAATGCCATAGAACCTGCAATCTTAAATGCCATTTCATTTGAATCGACTTCATGGTATGAACCATCATATACAGTTGCTTTGATACCAAGTACTGGGAATCCACCAAGAATACCAGCTTGTGCTGCTTCTTCGATACCTGCACCTACTGCTGGGATATATTCCTTAGGAATAGCACCACCAACTACAGTAGATTCAAATACGAATGTTTCTTCACCATTTGCATCCATTGGCTCAAATTTAACTTTACAATGTCCAT
Organism: Lachnospiraceae bacterium; assembly: GCA_017390525.1. GTDB lineage: Bacteria > Bacillota > Clostridia > Lachnospirales > Lachnospiraceae > RGIG989. Next base: position 2,155 of record JAFPBJ010000051.1, read on the forward strand.
ATTGTCCACGACCACCAGATTGTTTTGCATATTTACTATCAACATCTACAGCTTTTGTAAATGTTTCTTTATATGCTACCTGTGGTGCACCTACGTTTGCTTCTACTTTAAATTCACGTAAAAGTCTATCTACGATAATTTCAAGATGAAGCTCACCCATACCTGCGATGATTGTTTGACCTGTTTCTTGGTCAGTATGAGCTCTAAATGTTGGATCTTCTTCAGCAAGTTTTGCTAAAGCTTCACCCATTTTACCTTGAGCAGCTTTTGTTTTTGGCTCAATTGCTAACTCGATAACTGGCTCTGGGAATTCCATTGATTCAAGAATAACTGGAGCTTGTTCGTCACAGATAGTATCACCAGTAGTTGTAAATTTAAAACCTACAGCTGCTGCGATATCTCCTGAATATACTTTATCAAGTTCTTCTCTTTTATTTGCATGCATTTGAAGGATACGTCCTACACGTTCCTTTTTACCTTTTGTTGCATTTAATACATATGAACCAGAGTTCATTGTACCAGAGTATACTCTAAAGAATGCTAGCTTACCAACGAATGGGTCAGCCATAATCTTAAATGCTAATGCTGAGAAAGGTTCTTCATCTGATGAATGTCTTTCTACTTCATTTCCAGCATCATCAACACCCTTAATAGCTGGGATATCTGTTGGAGCTGGCATATATTCAATAATTGCATCAAGAAGCTTTTGAACACCCTTGTTTTTGTATGCTGAACCACAGCAAACTGGTACTGCATTACACTCACAAGTAGCTTTACGAAGAGCTGCTTTTAACTGCTCTTGGCTTGGTTCTTCACCTTCTAAATATACCATCATTAAATCATCATCTAATTCGCAGATTTTTTCTACTAATTCAGTATGATATGCTTCTGCTTCTTCCTTCATATCATCAGGAATTGCAGTAATTGAAATGTCATCACCTTTATCATCATTGTAGATGTATGCTTGCATTTCAAATAAATCAATGATTCCTTTGAAATCATCTTCTTTACCGATTGGTAATTGAAGACAGATTGCATTTTTACCTAATCTTGTTCTGATTTGGTCAACTGCTCCATAGAAATCAGCACCTAAAATATCCATTTTATTAATGAATGCCATTCTAGGTACGTTGTATGTGTCTGCTTGACGCCATACGTTTTCTGATTGAGGTTCTACACCACCCTTTGCACAGAAAACACCAACAGCACCATCAAGTACACGTAATGAACGTTCAACTTCTACTGTAAAGTCAACATGTCCTGGAGTATCAATGATATTGATACGGTACTCTTTTGTTCCTGGAACTATCTTTGTTTCTTTTTGTGGTGTCCAGTGGCATGTTGTAGCCGCTGAAGTAATTGTAATACCTCTTTCTTGTTCCTGCTCCATCCAGTCCATGGTAGCAGTACCTTCGTGAGTATCACCAATCTTGTGGTTAACTCCTGTATAGTAAAGAATACGTTCTGTTGTTGTAGTCTTACCAGCATCAATATGCGCCATGATACCGATATTTCTTGTTTGCTCTAACGGATATTCTCTTCCAGCCAAAGTATCTCCTCCTTATATTCTTCACAAAATTCCTACTAGAATCTGTAGTGTGCAAAAGCTTTGTTTGCCTCTGCCATTTTGTGCATATCTTCTTTTTTCTTTACAGATGCTCCTGTATTATTAGCAGCGTCAAGGATTTCTTTTGCTAATCTTTCTTCCATTGTCTTTTCGCCTCTTTGACGAGAATACATTGTAATCCAACGAAGTGCTAATGCTTGTCTTCTATCTGGTCTAACTTCGATAGGTACTTGGTATGTTGCACCACCGATACGTCTTGCTTTTACTTCAAGTTGTGGCATAATGTTTGCCATTGCTTCTTCAAATACTTCTAAAGCATCTTTACCTGTTTCATTTGCAACACGTTCAAATGCACCATATACGATTTTTTGGGCTACACCTTTTTTTCCATCTAACATGATGTTGTTGATAAGCTTTGTAACCACTTTATTTTTGTAAATTGGATCCGCTAATACGTCTCTTTTTTGGATATGTCCTTTACGTGGCACGGTTCTTCCCTCCTTAATATTTGATTAATTCTTCGGTACTCATGAATTGTAATCCATGTGTCGTGCTCGGTATTGCTATATAAAATCCTGCAACCTACAGGGAAAATACGCTATTCCGGCACTTTTAATTATGAAAGACCACTATCTTATTTAGCGTCTTTTGGTCTCTTAGCACCATATTTAGAACGTGCCTGACGTCTTTTTGCTACACCTGCAGTATCAAGTGTACCTCTAACGATATGGTATCTTGTACCTGGTAAGTCTTTTACTCTACCACCACGGATAAGAACAACGCTATGTTCTTGTAAGTTATGTCCTTCACCTGGGATATAGCTTGTTACTTCGATACCGTTAGATAAACGAACTCTGGCAATCTTTCTAAGTGCTGAGTTAGGTTTTTTAGGAGTTGCAGTTTTAACTGCTGTACATACACCTCTTTTTTGTGGTGCAGATGTATCTGTAGTTTTCTTCTTAAGTGAGTTAAATCCTTTTTGAAGAGCTGGTGCAGTTGATTTCTTTTCTACTGTTTGTCTCCCTTTTCTTACTAACTGATTAAAAGTTGGCATTCCTTTTCACCTCCTGCAATATTTTCTACTGTGGTTGCTTGTTAAATTCAAGCTTGTTAGTCATGTGATTTCACATGCTTTTATATTATAGCTTTTTCCAATCCCCATGTCAAGGGGGTTTTTTTTCGTGTCAAGAAAAATTTTTTTTCTCGTGTCAAGAAAATTTTTTCCTCATATCAAGGGGATTTTCCACATTACTTTACAAAAAATACCCCTAAGATATTTCTTAGGAGTATTTTCATTTTTTATTCTTCTGAAATAACTACTTCTTGAGATTCATTATTCTCTTCCTGTGTATTTTCTACATCTAATTCTTGAATACTTTCTTCTCCAGAAGCCTCTTCTAACTCAAAGTCGTCTGAAAAATCAATTTCATCATCAAAATCTAATTCTTGAACGTCAGTGTCTAATTTTACACTTCTGTAACGTTTCATACCTGTACCAGCTGGGATTAGCTTACCAATTAGTACATTTTCTTTTAATCCTACTAATGGATCTACTTTACCTTTAATTGCTGCCTCTGTTAATACCTTAGTAGTTTCCTGGAAGGATGCTGCAGACAAGAATGAGTTTGTTGCTAAGGATGCTTTTGTAATACCAAGCATAATTTGTTTTCCTTCTGCAACTTCTCCGCCCTCTTGTTGTATTTTCTCATTTGTTTCCTGGAATTCTAGTACATCTACTAATGTACCTGGCAAGTATGAAGTATCTCCACTATTTTCGATACGCACTTTTTTAAGCATTTGTCTTACAATTACTTCTACGTGCTTATCATTGATATCTACACCTTGTAAGCGGTATACTCTTTGTACTTCTTGAATCATGTAATCTTGTACAGCACGAACCCCTTTAATCTTAAGGATATCGTGAGGATTTACACTACCTTCTGTTAGTTCATCACCAGCTTCAAGTACTTGACCATCTTGAACCTTGATTCTTGAACCATAAGGAATAAGGTAAGCCTTTGCTTCTCCAGTTTCTCTATTTGTAATAATAACCTCGCGTTTTTTCTTGGTGTCGTTAATTTCTACCACACCACCAAATTCTGCAATAATTGCAAGTCCCTTTGGTTTACGAGCTTCAAATAATTCTTCGATACGTGGAAGACCTTGAGTAATATCATCACCGGCTACACCACCTGTATGGAAAGTACGCATTGTAAGCTGTGTACCTGGCTCACCAATGGATTGAGCTGCAATAATACCTACTGCCTCACCTACTTGAACCATTTGACCTGTTGCCATGTTAGATCCGTAACATTTTGCACAAACACCAATTTGTGATTTACAAGTAAGAATGGTACGAATTTTTACTTTTTCATAACCAGCAGCAATTACTTTTTTCGCTCTCTTTGGAGTAATCATGTGATTTGCTTTTACAATTACTTCTTGAGTCTGTGGATCTAATATTGTCTCTGCTGCATATCTTCCTGTGATTCTTTCCTCTAAGCTTTCAATTACTTCTTTACCATCCATAAAGGCTTCTACATACATTCCTGGTTTTTCAGCTTCATTTTCACAACAATCCATTTCTCTAATAATTAAATCTTGTGAAACGTCTACTAAACGACGAGTTAAGTATCCTGAATCGGCTGTACGAAGGGCTGTATCTGATAAACCTTTACGAGCACCATGGGCTGAGATAAAGTATTCCAAAACGTCAAGTCCTTCACGGAAGTTTGACTTGATTGGAAGTTCGATTGTTCTACCTGATGTATCCGCCATCAAACCACGCATACCTGCTAACTGTTTAATCTGTTGGTTAGAACCACGGGCACCTGAGTCTGCCATCATGTAAATATTATTGTATTTATCTAATCCTTCAAGTAGCTGTTTTGTTAATTCATTATCAGCTGAGGTCCATGTTTTAACTACTGCGTTGTAACGCTCTTCGTCTGTCATTAAACCTCTACGATAATATTTTGTAATTTGATCTACAGTTGCTTCTGCATCAGAAATAATTTGTTTTTTCTTCTCTGGCACTGTCATATCTGAAATAGATACAGTGATTGCACCCTTTGTAGAGTATTTGTAGCCTAGGCTCTTAATATCATCAAGTACTTCTGCTGTTTGAGTTGCACCATGAATATTAATACATTTATCAAGAATACCTTTTAGCTGTTTCTTTCCTACTAGGAAATCTACTTCTAATTTAAGGAAATTCTCGTCATTCGTACGATCTACATATCCTAAATCCTGAGGAATAATCTCATTAAAGATATAGCGTCCTACTGTTGACTCAATAATTCTTGATTCTACTTCACCCTGTGCATTTATTCCAGTACGTCTTACTTTGATTTTTGCGTGTAATGTAATTACACCATTTTCATAAGCAAGAATTGCTTCGTTTACTGATTTAAAGAATTTACCTTCTCCTTTATCACCTGGTTTTTCAAGTGTTAAATAGTAAATTCCAAGTACCATATCCTGAGATGGTACTGCAACTGGTGCACCATCCGATGGTTTTAATAGGTTGTTAGGTGATAATAGTAAAAATCTACATTCTGCTTGTGCTTCTACTGAAAGTGGTAAATGCACAGCCATTTGGTCACCATCAAAGTCCGCATTGTAAGCAGTACATACTAATGGATGTAGCTTAATTGCCTTTCCTTCTACTAGAATTGGCTCAAATGCTTGAATACCAAGTCTATGAAGAGTAGGAGCACGGTTAAGCATAACTGGATGTTCTTTAATTACATCTTCTAAGACATCCCATACTTCTGGTTGTAATTTTTCAACCATTTTTTTCGCTGACTTAATATTGTGTGCTAATTTTTTTGCAGTAAGCTCTTTCATAACAAATGGTTTAAACAATTCAATTGCCATTTCTTTTGGTAAACCACATTGATAAATTTTAAGCTCTGGTCCTACTACGATTACAGAACGTCCTGAGTAGTCAACACGTTTACCAAGTAAGTTTTGACGGAAACGACCTTGCTTACCTTTTAGCATATCAGATAGAGATTTTAATGCTCTATTACCAGGACCTGTTACAGGTCTTCCTCTTCTACCATTGTCAATTAAAGCATCTACTGCCTCTTGAAGCATTCTCTTTTCATTTCTAACAATGATATCTGGTGCACCTAATTCTAACAATTTTAACAAACGGTTGTTACGGTTGATGATTCTACGATATAAATCATTTAAATCCGAAGTAGCAAATCTTCCTCCATCTAATTGTACCATTGGTCTAATATCTGGTGGAATAACTGGAATAGCATCTAGAATCATCCATTCTGGTTTGTTATTGGATTCTCTAAAGGCTTCTACTACTTCAAGTCGTTTAATTACTCTTGCACGTTTTTGACCTGTTGCACCCTTTAAGCTTTGTCTTAATTCTTTGTTTTCTTTCTCAAGGTCAATCGCTTGTAATAATTCTTTAATGGCTTCAGCACCCATTCCTACACGAAATCTACCTTGATATTTGTCATATGCTTCTCTATATTCTTTTTCACTAAGTACTTGTTTGTACTGTAAGTCTGACTCTCCTGGATCAAGTACAATGTAGGAAGCAAAATAAAGTACCTTTTCTAGTGTTCTTGGCGAAATATCTAAAATAAGTCCCATTCTACTTGGAATTCCTTTGAAATACCAAATATGTGAAACTGGAGCTGCTAACTCGATATGTCCCATTCTTTCACGTCTTACATTTGCCTTTGTAACCTCAACTCCACAACGGTCACAAACCACGCCTTTATAACGAATTTTTTTGTACTTACCACAATGACATTCCCAGTCCTTGCTTGGTCCAAATATTTTTTCACAGAAAAGACCATCTTTTTCTGGTTTTAGTGTTCTATAATTAATTGTTTCTGGCTTTTTTACTTCTCCTCTTGACCATTCACGAATTTTCTCAGGGGAAGCAAGCCCAATCTTGATTGCATCAAAATTCATTGGTTGATCAATTTCTTGCGTTGTTACTTCTGACATAACGGTACTCCTTCCATTATACTTATAGTGTGAAATCCTCGAACTCCGTAGCATCTTCAGAGAAATTATCATCTAGTGCTTCATCTTCAGCATCCTCTTGTGCCTCGTCACTACCTTCTAAATCCTCTTCATTAAATCCATAGGATTCGTAAGATTCCTCTGTACCATATGAAGAATCGCCTTCAATAATTGGCATTAAATCTTCATCTCCATAGTCAATGTTTTCACCAATTTCTACTTCAGTAGAATCCTCTTTTAATACACGCACATCTAACGCTAAGGATTGGAATTCTTTTAATAGAACCTTGAAGGATTCTGGAATTCCTGGTTCTGGAATGTTATCACCCTTGATAATTGCCTCATAAGTCTTAACACGTCCAACAACATCATCGGATTTTACAGTTAAGATTTCTTGTAGTGTATAAGAGGCACCGTAAGCTTCAAGAGCCCAAACCTCCATTTCACCAAATCTTTGTCCACCAAACTGTGCCTTACCACCAAGTGGTTGTTGTGTTACTAATGAATATGGACCAGTAGAACGTGCATGAATCTTATCATCTACTAAATGGTGAAGCTTCAAGTAGTGCATGAATCCTACTGTAACTGGACTATCGAAGAATTCTCCAGTTCTACCATCCCGTAACTGAATTTTACCTGTACGGTTAATTGGAACACCCTTCCAATCTTCTCTATGGTCTCTATTTTCATAAAGATAATCCATTACCTCATCAGCTACGCTATCTTTCCATTTTTCATGGAAGGTATCCCAATCTTCATTTACATAATCATTAGCAATCTCAAGAGTATCCATAATATCATACTCATCAGCACCATCAAATACTGGTGTAGAAATGTTAAAGCCTAATGCTTTTGCTGCTAATCCTAAATGCACTTCTAACACCTGACCAATGTTCATACGTGATGGTACACCAAGTGGATTTAATACAATATCAAGTGGACGACCATTTGGTAAGAATGGCATATCTTCTACTGGTAAAATTCTTGAAATTACACCCTTGTTACCATGACGTCCTGCCATCTTATCACCAACAGAGATTTTTCTCTTTTGTGCAATATAAACACGAACGCTTTTATTTACTCCAGGTGGTAATTCGTCTCCATTTTCTCTAGTGAAAATCTTTGTATCCATAACAACACCATAAGCACCATGTGGTACTCTTAGTGAAGTATCTCTAACTTCTCTTGCTTTTTCTCCAAAAATTGCTCTTAACAATCTTTCCTCTGCTGTTAACTCAGTCTCTCCCTTTGGAGTTACCTTTCCAACAAGAATGTCTCCAGCACGTACCTCTGCACCGATTCTGATAATACCATTTTCATCAAGATCTTTTAATACATCTTCATTTAAGCCTGCTAAATCTCTTGTGATTTCTTCTTGTCCAAGCTTAGTATCTCTTGCTTCAGCTTCGTATTCTTCAATATGAACAGAAGTATAAACATCATCTTGTACAAGTTTTTCACTTAAAAGAATCGCATCTTCGAAGTTATATCCTTCCCAAGTCATAAATCCGATTAATGGATTCTTTCCTAAGGCAATTTCTCCTCCAGAGGTAGATGCTCCATCAGCTAATACATCTCCTGCCTTAACAACATCATCTTTAAATACGATTGGTTGCTGATTCATGCAGTTTCCTTGGTTGCTTCGTGCAAATTTAATTACATGATATACATCTTTTGTTCCATCTTCTGCTCTTACAACAATTTCCTTGCTAGTAGAGCGTTCAACTACACCATCACGTTTTGCAACAATACATACTCCAGAGTCTACTGCTGCTTTTGCTTCCATACCAGTACCAACTACAGGTGCTTCTGTTTTTAACAAAGGTACTGCCTGACGTTGCATGTTGGAACCCATAAGTGCACGGTTTGCATCATCATTTTCAAGGAATGGAATCATAGATGTCGCAACGGAAAATACCATCTTAGGTGATACATCCATTAAGTCAATTCTTGATTTTGGAAATTCTGATGTTTCTTCACGATATCTACCTGAAACATTATTGTGAACAAAGCATCCATTTTCATCAAGTGGCTCATTCGCTTGTGCGACTGTATAATTATCTTCTTCATCAGCTGTTAAGTAAACTACTTCGTCTGTTACAACTGGATTATTTGGATCAGTTTTATCTAATTTTCTATAAGGAGCCTCAATAAATCCATATTGATTAATTCTTGCATAGGTTGCTAATGAGTTAATCAAACCGATATTTGGACCTTCAGGAGTCTCAATCGGACACATTCTACCGTAATGTGAGTAATGTACGTCACGAACCTCGAATCCTGCTCTATCTCTAGATAAACCACCAGGTCCTAGGGCTGATAGACGACGTTTATGAGTAAGCTCTGATAACGGATTGTTTTGATCCATAAATTGCGATAATTGAGAGCTTCCAAAGAATTCTTTTACTGCTGCTGTAACAGGCTTAATATTAATTAAAGATTGTGGAGAAATAGACTCAATATCCTGAGTAGTCATTCTTTCTCTTACTACACGCTCTAATCTTGATAAACCAATTCTATATTGATTTTGTAATAATTCACCAACAGCTCTGATTCTTCTGTTTCCTAAGTGATCAATGTCGTCTGCATTACCAATTCCATATTCCAAATGAATATTATAGTTAATAGAAGCAAAGATATCTTCTTTTGTAATATGCTTTGGAATTAAATCATTGATATGCTTTTTAATTTCTATTTGTAATGATTCTTCATCTTGACAATTTTCTAAAATCTCTTGTAGAACCGGATAATATACGGCTTCTGTAATTCCTAATTCTTTTGGGTCTACGTCAATATAATTGCTAATGTCAACCATCATATTGGATAAGATTTTTACATTACGTGTTTCTGTTTGTACGATAATGTATGGAATTGCCGCATTTTGCATTGCATCTGCGATTTCGTCTGTAATTAAAGTTCCAGCAGTGCAGATAATTTCTCCTGTTGATGCATCTACAGCATCCTCAGCAAGTACAAAATTGCGTACACGGTTCTTGTAGGATAATTTTTTATTAAATTTGTATCGTCCAACTTTTGCTAAATCGTATCTTCTTGAATCGAAGAACATACTTGAAATTAAGCTTTCTGCACTATCTACTGATAATGGCTCACCTGGTCTGATTTTTTTGTATAACTCTAATAAACCATCTTGATAATTGTCGGATGGATCCTTTTCCAAGCTTGCTAAAATCTTTGGTTCTTCACCAAACATTTCCTTAATTTCTGCATTGGTGCCAATTCCTAAGGCACGAATTAATACTGTAATTGGAACTTTTCTTGTTCTATCTACACGTACATAAAAAACATCATTAGAATCAGTTTCATATTCTAACCATGCTCCACGATTAGGAATTACTGTAGAAGAAAATAGCTCTTTACCTATTTTATCATGTCCAATTCCGTAATAAATACCTGGAGAACGTACAAGCTGACTTACAATAACACGCTCTGCACCATTAATTACAAAGGTACCAGTTTCTGTCATTAGTGGTAAATCACCCATAAAAATATCATGTTGTGCAAATTCGCCAGTTTCTTTGTTGTGTAATCTGACTTTTACCTTAAGAGGTGCAGCATAAGTTGCATCTCTCTCCTTACACTCTTCAATTGAATATTTAATGTCATCTTCACATAGAGTAAAATCTATAAATTCCAAACTAAGCTGTCCACTATAGTCTGCAATTGGCGAGATATCATTAAATACTTCTTTTAGTCCTTCATCTAGGAACCATTGATAGGAGTCTTTTTGTACTTCAATAAGATTTGGCATCTCCAAAACTTCTTTTTGTCTTGAGTAGCTCATTCTAACGCTTTTACCAAATTTTACTGGACGTATTCTGTTCTTTTCCATTGACGTTGTCACCCCTTGAAATATTTTATGAAATTTCGTGTGTCTTGTTGTGCTAACTTAAGGGCAAACATACCCATAATAATGCATTTTATTATGCTATCATATTTTTCTTCACATGTCAACAATTTTTTCATTCTCTTTAACGCAAGAAAACCACCTCGAATGATATCCGAGATGGTCTTAATTCGTTACAATTATTTTAATGTAACTTTTGCACCTTCAGCTTCAATCTTAGTCTTGATATCTTCAGCTTCTTCTTTAGATGCACCTTCTTTGATTACCTTTGGAGCTCCATCTACTACTTCTTTAGCTTCTTTTAATCCAAGTCCAGTTACTTCACGAACTACTTTGATTACTTTAACTTTGTTAGGACCAACATCTGTTAATTCTACGTCGAATTCAGATTTTTCTGCTCCACCTTCAGCTGCTCCAGCTCCTGCTGCTGCAACTACTACACCAGCTGCTGCTGATACACCAAATTCTTCTTCACATGCTTTTACTAATTCATTTAATTCTAATACTGATAAACCTTTAATTACTTCAATGATTTCTTGAGTTGTCATTTTAATTTCCTCCATTTTTAAATTATTTTAATTATGCTTCTGCTTCTGCTGGTTGTTTTTCTGCAATTTGTTTAATAACACGAGCGAAGTTTGTAATTGGTGACTGAATACTTCCAAGTAATTTTGAAAGAAGTTCTTCTCTTGAAGGGATGTTTGCGATTGCTTGAATTCCCTTTGCGTCATAATATACTCCTTCGACTACAGCAGATTTAAGTTCTAATGCTTCTGCTGTTTTAGCGAATTTACTTAAAATTCTTGCTGGAGCAGTTGCATCTGTTTTAGAGATTGCAATTGCAGTAGGACCTTCAAGGTCTTTTGCGATTGACTCAAATTCTGTTCCTTGGATTGCAAAATTAATCATAGTATTTTTGTATACTTTGTAGACAATTCCAGCTTCTCTTAATTCTTTACGAAGTTGTGTATCTTGTTCTACAGTAAGTCCACGATAATCAACAACTACAACTGATTGTGCATCTTGAATATTTGCCTTAATCTCTTCAACGATTGGTTGTTTTAACTCTACTTTTGCCATCTGGGCGTACCTCCTTTTTTATTTGGAGAACTGAACCTAAAAACTTATTAAGACTAAAAAACTCCCAGTCAAAGACTGAGAGAATATATACATATAGATTATGCATGTCCCTCGGTAGGCGTTTCCAACTTATGCCTTACGGCACCTACTGTCTTCGGTAGTTCATCACTTTTGCTACTATACCACACTGCAAACTGTAGTGTCAAGCTTTTTTTATTTTTTTTACAAAAAAGACTCTCTACCTAAAGCAGAGAGTCCCCAAAACCAAATTAACCTAATTTTACAGTGTTTAATTTCACACCAGGTCCCATTGTAGAAGATATAGTAACACTTCTTAAATATTGACCTTTTGTAGCTGCTGGTTTTGCTTTATTAATTGCGTCGATTAATGTTTGGAAGTTGTCCGCTAATTGTGCTTCTGTAAATGAAGCTTTCCCAATTGGCACGTGGATAATATTTGTTTTATCTAGTCTGTATTCAATCTTACCAGCTTTAATATCGTTAACTGCTTTTGTTACATCCATAGTAACTGTTCCTGCTTTAGGGTTTGGCATTAAACCTTTTGGTCCAAGTACACGTCCTAAGCGACCAACAACACCCATCATATCTGGAGTAGCAACTACTACATCGAATTCAAACCATCCTTCGTTTTGAATCTTTGGAATTAAATCCTCTGCTCCAACATATTCTGCACCTGCTGCTTTTGCTTCTTCTGCCTTATCACCTTTTGCAAATACTAATACTCTTACTTTTTTACCAGTACCATGTGGTAATACTACTGCACCACGTACTTGTTGATCAGCATGACGACCATCAACACCTAATCTAATGTGTGCTTCAATTGTTTCGTCAAATTTTGCGCTTGCTGATTTTTTAACGATATTAACTGCTTCTTCTACATCATAAACTGATGCTTTATCTACAAGCTTTGCAGCTTCTAAATATCTTTTACCTTTTTTCATTTTAAATGACCTCCTGTGGTATTATCGGGAGCTACCCTCCCACTTTCGTTTCTTAATCTTCAACTACAATTCCCATACTTCTTGCAGTACCAGCGATCATGCTCATAGCTGCTTCAATGCTAGCTGCATTTAAGTCTGGCATTTTTAATTCTGCAATTTTTTGGATTTCTGCTTTTGAAATTGTAGCAACTTTTGTTTTGTTAGGTACACCAGAACCAGATTCGATTTTACAAGCTTTTTTAAGTAATACTGCTGCTGGTGGAGTTTTAGTAATAAAGCTAAAACTTCTGTCTTGATATACTGTAATTACAACTGGAATAATCATTCCATCTTGATTTGCTGTTTTTGCATTAAATTCTTTTGTAAATTGTACAATGTTTACACCATGTTGTCCTAGTGCTGGACCTACTGGTGGTGCTGGTGTTGCCTTTCCAGCTGGAATTTGTAATTTGATATAACCTGTTACTTTTTTCGCCATGATAGCGCACCTCCTGAAATATGTGGTATTTGCGGGAATTTCCCTCCCACTGTCTAATTATTAGACATTTACGATTTACATTTTCTTAATATCAAGGAATCCGATTTCCACTGATGTAGCACGTCCAAACATTTCTACGTCGATGGTTACTGTTTGTCTGTGTGTACTAATAGATTTCACTGTACCTACTGTACCTTCCCAGGCACCAGCAATTACTTGAATGCTATCTCCTACTTCCACATCAATTTCAACTTCTCTATTTTGAATTCCTAATGGACGCATTTCTGCCTCCGTTAATGGTACTGGTTTTGATCCAGGTCCAACAAAGCCTGTTACTCCTCTTGTATTACGAACAACATACCATGTATCATCGTTCATAATCATATGAATTAACACATAGCCTGGGAACATTTTCTTGGAAACGTTTTTCTTTGTTCCATTCTTCATTTCTACCACATCTTGAAGTGGGATTGACACTTCTAAAATCTGGTCTTGAAGCTTTCTGTTCTCAATTGTTTTTTCAATATCAGCCTTTACCTTGTTTTCGTAACCTGAGTAAGTATGAACTACATACCAATTTGCATCTGCCATATCATCACCCTTTGCCTTTATCTAATTAGTTTCTCGATGCCGAATTGTAGCACCATATCTAACATAGCAATAATTACACCTAAAACAATAGCTACAACCAATACAACTGCTGTTTGTTTTACAAGTGAAGCTTTGTCTGGCCAAATTATTTTCTTAAACTCAGCTTTTAGACCTTTAAACCAACTGGTTTTACGAGTTTTTTCTGGGCTGGCTGTTTTTACAGTATCGCTCATTCAATCACTTCCTTATAATTTGACTTAGTTATTTTGTTTCTTTGTGTAATGTGTGTGACTTGCAGAACTTACAATATTTCTTTGTTTCCATTCTGTCAGGATGTGTTTTCTTATCCTTTGTCATGTTATAATTACGTTGTTTACACTCTGTACATGCCAATGTAATCTTTACGCGCACAACTTCCACCTCCGCTTATATTTTTATTTTTGGGCATAAAAAAAAGACCTCTTCCATCGCCTAACTAGCATAACACATGGTTTCCCTTGCGTCAACTGTTTTTTTAAATCTAAAGGCAAAAAAGATTCAGACTTTCTATAGACTTTTCTACTATATTATAGTAAAATTAAGATAACTAGAATTATTTTTATGAACTGTTTTCTTCTATATAATGTGTTTACGCAAGGTGGTGATCTTATGAATATTTATCAATCCTATAATCATTTTATTGCAAACTATACCGCAAAACCAGGAACAAAATACGACTCCCACAAAATGAGCGAATTAAAGGATGTATGCAGTCGTATTGCAAGTTCAACTAAGAGCACTCCCCTTTATATGGTTTCACTTTCTGACGACACAAGAGATTTTGCAATTCATGTAAAAGATAGCGCCCTTCAGTTACTTAATATGATTTCTTATTTAGGTGATGAACAAGAAGCTGTGTTTAACCGAATGGAAGCTTATTCTTCTAATCCTGAAAAGGTATCCGCAGCCTTACTAGGAACTGATAAAGGTGATCTTCCTGACGAGCTTTCTCTAAAAGCAACACAGTTAGGTGTTTCTCAGCAAAACACTGGATCATTTGTACCCTCAAGTAATGTAGCGTTTTCTGCCAAGGAATATTATTTTTTCATTGACTCGTCAAACACTCGCTACCATTTTAAAATTCCTGCTAACGGCTCAGAAGATAATATAACGCTTCAGAATAAAATTGCCAATTTTGTAAACAAATCAAATATCGATGTAAAAGCTTCCGTTGCTGTTCAGGGTAAAAAATCCGCCCTTGTATTAACCTCAGAAAATACTGGTATTTATACAACCGGCTCTTCTTTAAACTTTACAGTAAGCACGGAGCAATCAGGAAGAAACCTTGTGGATTACTTCGGACTTGATGAAGTGACGCTTCGTCCACAGAATTGTATTTTTACTTTAAATGGCGAAGAGCACGAATCCCGTTCTAACTATATTACACTTAACTCTACCTTATCCGTTTCCTTCCATGAAGTCAGCGATGAACCTGCTAATATTAGTTTTCGCCCAAGTGGTGCTGCAATTTTACCAACCCTAAAAGAATTTGCTAGCACTTATAATCAGTTAATTGACCTAGCTCACTCGGATTCTTCAAACTATGGTGGTAAAAAGCTTCTTTATCAAACTTCTTCTATTATAAAGAAGCACTATCAAGAATTAAGTCAGCTGGGTATCCACTTAAATGAAGATTCTACGTTAGCCTTGGATGAAAACGAATTATTAAGCCATATCGCTTCAGGAGAAATACAGAATTTGTTTTCTGAAGAATCCGCCTTTCACAAGGATGCTACAGAAACCATTTCTAAATTATCTCTAAACCCTATGGATTTTGTAGACAAATTAATTGTAGTCTATCCAAGAATTCCTAATCTGGTACAAAGTCCATACACTCCTTCTATTTATAGCGGATTGTTTTACAATAATTATCTTTAAACAATATACTGTACCTCTTAAGCCCTTAAGAGGTACAGTATATTGTTCTTTTCACTAGCTATAGACCTAACCTTCTAACACTAATTTTGCACTTTCTTGCACTCTTTGTAAAATTGGTATTAAATATTCACTAATTGCATTTGCAATGGCTTCATCATTTTTTTCTTCTTTGGCCTTTGTAAAAATTGTAATTGCATCATTAATTTTTTCTTTATCCAAATCAGCTTCCTTTTCATTTAGTAAATCTAATGTATGATTTACAATTTGGAACACCCAATTCATTCCATTAATTAAGGTAACTAAAAACTCATCCGTATCTTCTTTTCTCTCCTCTGTAAGCTCTGTAATCACTGCATATAAGCCTGGAATCAATCGTTCCTCATAGCTTACCATTTCTGTTAATGCTTCTATTTGTTGTTCTTTATATGTTGCGCTCAATTTTTTTCCATCCTTTCCTATATATAAGAGTGTCTTTTTACTTCATTCACACTCTACTATTGTTATATCGGTCAAACACCACAATTCCTTTAACACTTTCTTACAATCCCATTTTTTTCATTCACCACGTTGACACGCCAAACAATCAAAGATATACTTGAATTATCTATGCACTTCATGTTAATCCTCATTTCTGAGCAATTTATTACGAAGAGGCGATGAATTACTCAGAAATGGAGATTAGCGTGTAAAATACAGCGCAAGAATGGAGATTATTATGAATGAGAAAGCACTTCGAATTTTAGAATATAATAAGGTAACGGAATTACTAATGAATTACGCTCATTCTCCAATGGCTAAATCATTATGTAAACAACTAAAGCCTTCAACAGACCTGATATATATAAAAAAAAGTGGTCAAGAAACCTTTGATGCTCTTAGTCGCATTTATAAACAAGGGAATCTTACCTTTTCTGGCCTAACAGATGTTACACCATCTTTAAAGCGTTTAGAAATCGGGGCAAGCATTGGAGCTGGCGAATTACTTTCTATTGCCCATTTATTAGAGATTACATTACACGCCAAAAGCTACCAATCAGGAAATGAGAGAGATGAAATTACAGATTCTCTTACCTCTTTATTTCAATCCCTCTCCCCTCTTTCTCCTCTTTGTCATGAAATAAAACGATGCATTATTTCGGAAGAGGAAATAAGCGATGATGCTTCTAGCTCCTTAAAAAGCATTCGTCGTAGTATGAAACAAACCAACGATAAAATTAAAAATCAATTAAATCAAATTATTGCTAACCAAAATAATCGCGGTATGCTACAGGATTCTATTGTTACCATGCGAAACGGAAGATATTGTATCCCTGTAAAGCAAGAATATCGCAGTAATTTTCCTGGAATGATTCATGACCAATCCTCTACTGGTTCTACTATATTTGTAGAGCCTATGTCTGTTGTTACACTAAACAACGAGCTAAAAGAATTAGAGGCAAAGGAGCAAACAGAAATTGAAAAAATCCTTGCTAACTTAAGTGAACAGGTAGGCTTTGAAAAGGATGCAATTGCTAGTGATTTATCTACCTTAGTAACCCTTGATTTTATTTTTGCTAAGGCAAGCCTTGCGAAATCCTACAATGGAACGCTTCCACTTTTTAGTAAGGAGCACTATATTGAAATAAAAAAGGGACGTCATCCTTTACTAGACAAAGGAAAAGTAGTTCCTTTAGACATTCATTTAGGAAAAGATTTTTCTATGCTAGTAGTAACTGGTCCCAACACAGGTGGTAAAACCGTTTCCCTAAAAACTGTAGGTTTATTCTGTTTAATGGGGCAGGCTGGTCTTTTAATTCCCGCCTCTGAAGGCTCGGTACTAACTGTATTTGATGATGTATTTGCCGATATTGGGGATGAACAAAGTATTGAACAAAACTTAAGTACCTTTTCTTCTCATATGACTCATATTGTGTCAATTTTAGAACAGGTTACACCAAATTGTCTTTGCTTATTTGATGAGTTAGGTGGCGGAACAGACCCTACTGAAGGTGCTGCTTTGGCTATTTCTATTCTAACCCACTTGCACAATCAACAGGTACTTACTATGGCAACCACTCATTATAGCGAACTAAAGCTTTTTGCCTTATCCACCCCTGGAATTAGTAATGCTAGCTGTGAATTTGATGTAGAAACATTACAGCCAACCTATCGATTACTGATTGGAATTCCTGGAAAAAGTAATGCCTTTGCTATTTCCAAAAAAATAGGTCTTCCAGATTATATTATTGAGGATGCCAAGTCACGAATTGATATTGACCATCAGGATTTTGAGGATTTACTATCAGATTTAGAGAACAGCAAAAAGGCGTTAGAGCAAGAACAAGAAACCATTCGTAAATACAAACAGGAAATCGAATCCTTACAGGCCTCCTTAAAGTCTAAAAAGTCTTCCTTTGACGAGAAACAACAAGAGCTTCTAAAGCAAGCGAGAGAGGAAGCCAGAGAAATTATTTCTGCCGCAAAGGAAACAGCAGATGAAACCATTCGTAAATTTAATCAATGGCAAAAGCACCCTGAAAAAGGCGATTTAAAATCCATGGAAGCCCAACGTAGTAAAGTGCGTGGCAAGCTAAAGGATTTAGATAGTAAGCTAGCCTATCAACCAAAGGCTGCAAAAGGAAAACACAAGCCTGAAGACTTTAAGATTGGTGATTTAGTTCACGTTGCCAGCCTTTCTTTAGACGGTCGTGTTACCACCCTTCCTAATAGCAAAGGTGATTTATACGTCCAAATGGGAATTCTTCGTTCTCAGGTAAACATAAAGGACTTAACAATTTTAGATGAGCCTGTTATTACAAATGAAAAGTTTACAAAAACACAAAAAGGCAAGGTTTCTATTCAAAAATCGGCCACTGTATCCCCTTCCATTAACCTTTTAGGAAAAAATGTATCAGAGGCCGTGGCAATACTAGATAAATATTTAGATGATGCTTATCTTTCTCACCTTACTACCGTAACCATTATTCATGGAAAAGGAACTGGTGCATTACGAAACGGCATATGGCAATACTTAAAACGTCAGCCAAATATTAAATCTTTTCGTAGTGGAGAATTTGGTGAGGGAGATGCTGGTGTAACTATTGTCGAATTTAAATAAAAATGGAGGATATTTATCATGACCAAACAAAAAATACTAATCGTAGATGATGATGAAAATATTGCAGAATTAATATCTCTTTATTTAATTAAAGAATGTTTTGAGACTCAAATCGTATATGATGGAGAGTCTGCTCTTAGTGCCATTAAAACCTTTCAACCTGATTTAATGCTGCTAGATTTAATGCTACCTGGCATGGATGGCTATGAAGTATGTACAGAGGTTCGCAAAACCAGCCAGCTTCCAATTATCATGCTTTCTGCTAAAGGTGAAGTATTCGACAGAGTTTTAGGCTTAAAAATTGGTGCTGATGATTATATCATTAAACCTTTTGATTCCAATGAATTAGTAGCAAGAGTGCGCTCTGTACTTAGACGTGCTACCCCTCAAAAGCCTGCCGCTGTCGCTACCCCTGCTCAGGAATCTGTTACCTATGATAATCTTACGATTAATTTATCTAATTATTCTGTTGTATACCGAGAGGAAGCGCTTGATATGCCACCAAAGGAATTAGAATTACTTTATTTTCTTGCCTCAAAGCCAAATCAAGTATTTACTAGAGAACAGCTTTTAGATAAAATATGGGGCTACGAGTATATTGGTGACACAAGAACAGTAGATGTGCATATAAAAAGACTTCGTGAAAAATTCAAAGAAGAAGCCACTTGGTCTATTGCAACAGTTTGGGGAATTGGATATAAATTTGAAACCAAACAATAAACTAGAAACGGGGGCTAATAGAATTGAAAAAAACCTTTTTTGATAAAATGTTCTTAGCATATTTATTAGTAATTATGCTTAGTTTTATTCTAGTAATATATTTTACTTCTTATTCAACAGAATCAGCTTTAGTAAGGCAAAAGAAGGAAGCTCTCCATCAAGAAGCCCAGCTTTTGTCTCAGGATGTATTATTGCCATACTATAATGGTCAACTTTCTTCCGCTAAAATGAAGCAAAAGGTAAAACAGCTTGCCACAACTATGGACCACCAAATATGGTTAGCAGACAATAAAGGTAATATTATCATTAATTCTGCCAACGATTCTGCAAGCTCAACCTTTGTTAATATTACCACCTATGAAAAAGATATATTAAACACCTCTTTTTCTTCCATAGGAAATTTTCACAACGAATTTTCTGAAAAGCAGCTATCCTATGGGATTCCTATCTATAATGAGGAAAAGGTATTATGCTATTATGTGATTTATCATGTACCCTTATCCCAATTATCTGCTTTTCGCTCAAATATTGCTTTAACAGCCTATATGGCATTTTTTATTTTAATTATTATATCCTTTTTATTCCTATCTCGCTTCGCCAACAAAATTTTGCGTCCTTTAGCAAAAATAAACCATGTTGCGAGACAGTATGCCTCTGGTAATTTTGATATTACCCTAGATATCAAACGTGATGATGAGATTGGTGAGCTTGCTACCTCCCTTAACTATATGGCTGGAGAGTTAAGTCGTGCAGATGAGTATCGTCGTAGCTTTATTGCAAATATTTCTCACGACTTTCGTTCTCCTCTTACCTCAATAAAAGGATATGTGGAGGCTATTTTGGACGGAACCATTCCACCTGAACTAGAAAAAAAATATTTAAATGTTGTATTGATGGAATCCAATCGTCTTGCAAAATTAACCTCAAGTTTATTAACCTTAAATAATCTTGACAATTATGATGTAATTTTACATAAAACTACCTTTAATATTGTTGAGGTAATCCAATCTATTTCTAATACCTTCGAGGTGCTTTGCAACAAAAAGAATATTCAATTGGTAACAAAATATGAATCTGAGGAATCTTTAGTATTTGCAGACCAAAGTAAAATTCAACAGGTACTTTATAATCTCATTGATAACGCCATTAAGTTTAGCCATGAAAATTCTATTATACGAATTGAAGTATCCGAGAAAAACACCAAATATTTTATTTCTGTAAAAGATTTTGGAGATGGAATTGAAAAGAGTAAACAAAAATTAGTTTGGGACCGTTTTTATAAAACCGATACCTCAAGAGGAAAAGACAAACAAGGCACAGGTCTTGGACTTTCTATTATTAAAGAAATCATGAAGGCACATAAAGAAAATATTAATCTAGTAAGCACCGAAGGCGTAGGCTCTGAATTTATTTTTTCTCTTCCAAAAGGGTCAAAATACAACCTAAAACAATAGATTTTGCTTTCATATTACATAATTTTATGGTACAATGGCGATAGTATGAGTTAAAAATTATATAAACTCTTACTGTAATGTATCAAATCACAATATAAACGATTTATGTGGGAGGATTCAAACATGAAGTATGAAATTGTCGGCACTCCGTTGCCAGCTGTTACTTGTCAACTTGAAGCCAACGAAGCTATGATTACTGAAAGAGGTTCTATGTGTTGGATGTCACCAAATATGAAAATGGACACCAATGCAACAGGTGGATTAGGAAAAACTCTTGGTCGTATGTTTTCTGGTGAATCAATGTTCCAAAACGTATACACTGCTCAAGGTGGTCCAGGTATGATTGCTTTCGCATCAAGCTTTCCTGGTTCTATTCGTGCATATAATATTTCCCCTGGAAATGAAATTATTGTACAAAAATCTGGTTTCTTAGCATCTGAAACGACTGTAGAATTATCTATACATATGCAAAAGAAATTAGGTGCTGGTTTCTTCGGTGGTGAAGGTTTCATTATGCAAAAGCTTTCTGGAAATGGTGTTGCTTTCATCGAAATTGATGGTCACGCAGTAGAATATGAATTAGCTGCTGGTCAATCTATGATTGTTGATACTGGTTACCTTGCAGCTATGAGTGCTACTTGTACTATGAACATTCAATCTGTACCAGGACTTAAAAACAAATTCCTTGGTGGAGAAGGTTTATTTAACACTGTAGTAACTGGTCCAGGTAAGGTAGTTCTTCAAACATTACCAATCAGTGCTGTAGCAAATTCAATCAGACCATTTATCCCAACTAGTAGCTAGGATTTCTAATGTTATATTACAAGGCTAAATCAGATTTTGATTTAGCCTTTTTTGTATGCTTCATTCTGGCACCATTAACTTTTGCAAAACTGGTCATTGTATCTATGCCAAATTTAGTTATAATTGTTTTCAACAAAAGACACCCCAGAAAGGAACAAAAATTATGGCAAACAAATCACGTTATGACTTAAACAAAGAATTAGCACAAATGTTAAAAGGTGGCGTTATTATGGACGTTACTACACCAGAACAAGCAAGAATCGCAGAAGAAGCAGGTGCTTGTGCTGTAATGGCTCTTGAGAGAATCCCTGCTGATATTAGAGCAGCTGGTGGTGTTTCTCGTATGAGCGATCCAAAAATGATTAAAGGAATTCAAGAAGCAGTTAGCATTCCTGTTATGGCAAAATGTAGAATCGGTCACTTTGTAGAAGCTCAAATTCTTGAAGCAATTGAAATTGATTACATAGATGAAAGTGAAGTACTTTCTCCTGCTGATGACAAATATCACATTGACAAAACTAAGTTTAAAGTACCTTTCGTTTGTGGTGCAAAGGACTTAGGTGAAGCATTAAGACGTATTAACGAAGGTGCTTCTATGATTCGTACCAAAGGTGAACCAGGAACAGGGGATGTTGTTCAGGCTGTCACTCATATGCGTAAAATGAATTCAGAAATTAGACGTATTGTATCTATGAGAGAAGACGAATTATTTGATGTTGCAAAAGAGCTTCAAGTCCCTTATGAATTAGTACAATATGTACATGAAAATGAAAAATTACCTGTTGTAAACTTTGCAGCTGGTGGTGTTGCTACTCCTGCTGATGCTGCTTTAATGATGCAATTAGGAGCAGAAGGTGTATTCGTAGGTTCTGGTATCTTTAAATCAGGGGATCCAAAAAAACGTGCGCAAGCAATCGTAAAAGCTGTTACAAACTATACTGATGCAAAAATGATCGCTGAGTTATCAGAGGACTTAGGAGAAGCAATGGTGGGTATTAACCCTCACGAAATTGAAATCCTAATGGCAGAACGTGGAAAATAAAAAATCTCTTTTGAAAGGACTGAATACATATGACAATTGCTGTACTTGCAGTACAAGGTGCTTTTATTGAACATGAAAAAATGCTACAAGAATTAGGCGCTGATACCTTTGAAATCAGACAAAAAAGCGACCTAGACAGACACTTTGATGGTTTAGTTCTCCCAGGTGGCGAAAGCACTGTTATGGGAAAATTACTAAGAGAATTAGACCTTTATGAACCATTAAAAGAAAAAATTAAGCAAGGTCTTCCTGTATTTGGTACTTGTGCGGGATTAATTCTTCTAGCGAAGGAGCTTAGTAACGATGAGAAGCGTCACTTCGGTACAATGGATATTTCCGTTAAACGTAATGCCTACGGTCGCCAGCTTGGAAGCTTCTATGCAGAAGAAACTATCGAAGGCATTGGTATCGTACCTATGACCTTTATTCGTGCCCCATATATCGAAAAGGTGGGAGATAATGTATCTGTTCTTGCTACAGTGGACGGAAATATTGTTGCAGCAAGACAGGGCAATCAGCTGGGCATTTCCTTCCACCCTGAACTAGGCTCTGATTTAAAAATTCATCAATACTTTTTAGATATGGTGAAGGGTGCATAAAATTTCATATTCTAAAAAAGAAAAAGCCTGCCTTTATCAATTTGATATGGCAGGCTTCTTCTGTTATCTAATAGAAAAGTGCTCGGATGTAGTGAAAGCTAAGGAGAATTTGTGAAACAAATTCTCTTAAAAGTGTCGCTGCAAGGCGACACTTTTTTCCCCTTACTACATAGGAGTTCCCACTTCAATTAGATTTCCATCTAAATCATAAAAACGAATCACCTTTTGTCCCCAATCATGCTCCATTAATGGATTCACATATTGTATGGGTTCTTTGTAGTTTTCTAGCTTTTTGACAAATTCTTCAATATTAGGCTCCTCGAAATAAAGCTCTGTGGCATGATTTTTGGGAAGCACATCCTTTTCAATAAACCTCTTCCATATGGTAGCGTCTTGGAGTACTAGTCCCTCCGTTAAAATCACATTCCCATCATTATCTAACACCACATCTAATCCAAATAAATCCTTATAAAATGCCTTTGATTTTTCTATATCATTTACTACAATTAGTACATTTTTTAGCTTCACTGCTCACTTCTCCTCCTACTCTTAATCTACATTCATAATTCCCTTGCTTCATCAATCCATTCTTTGATACGTTGAAATTGAATCTTAAGTTCTCCATTATAGATTCCAATTGGCACTTCTGTATCCAATCCGTATATCATCGGGCAGGAATCACTTTCAAACTCATATACAATTAGCTTCTGCTGATATGGATCCAAAATCCAATACTCTCGCACTCCTGCTCCCATATATTTTGATAGCTTTTTGGTATAATCCTTTCGCTTCGTAGAGGGCGAAATAATCTCTACAATAAAATCTGGTGCCCCATATACGCCCCACGTCTTTATTATATCATTATGACATAGGATTCCTACATCCGGCTGTACCATAGTTTTCTCATCACAATCTAACTGTACATCAACCGGAGAAACAAAGGGCTTACAAGTGCCCTCTTGTTCATAAATATAATTAGCAATCTGTCTAAATATTTCTCCAGCAATTAATTGGTGTAAAAAGCTTGGAGCTGCCATATCATAAAATACACCATCGATTAATTCCACTCTCTTCTCTTCCGGTAATGCCCGATAATCATCAACAGTATAGCTTCCTTGTGTGTGTACCTGATAATTGGCCTCCTCTTGTACCATAGTCTGCCCTAAAAAAAACCGTTCTAATGCTAGCAAGGTATCATAACGCGGACTTTCAGTTTCTCCCGAAAAAATCTTTTGAACTGTTCCAAGCGGAACACCAGATAGCTCAGCAATTTGTGCATAGGTATAACCTTTTTCCTTCTTTTTTTCTTTCATTTCTTGAATCGTCATATAAAACCTCCTTAGCTTCCCACTTCAACTTCTCACCACAATTATATCCACATAGCCCCCATTCGTCAACCGAATTTTATTATATTTCCATTATGTGTCACCCCATTTTATTTCCATATTATATCCATTTCATTTTCTATCCTAAAAAAAGAACAACAAAAAAGCCTATGGTCCCAAACCATAGACTTATCACCGTTCTCCTACAACTGCTCTAAGAGCCCCTTTATACCATCTTCCTTATAGATTTTCTTATAATAACTGACCTCCTCTTGAATTAGCTGGTCAATTACTTTCATTCCCAATAGCTCCACAGGCGCCTTATCGTCTGTCATAATATAATTACCCGCCTGATAAGGAATACAATTTTTTTCAACTGTACACATGAGCTCCTTTAATTGTGTGTTATCAAGAGTTTCAATTTTTGTCTGTAGCTCCTGTAGCATACCTTCATTTTCTGATGCAAATAAAATAAGATTGGTACTGCCCTCTACCTCAACGGTCTTTACACTAGGAAATACTGATGCAATTGTATCTGACAGATACTCATTGATATCCCCCTCTTGTGTACCTTTCATATTCATATTTACCACCATAACCCCATTATCCTTTAAATGATTTTTTACCAAAGAAAAAAACTCCACTGTAGACATTTGAAACGGAATGGTGATATCCTGATATGCATCTACCATAATCACATCATACGCTTGCTTATCTGCATTTAGATACGCCCTTCCGTCATAGGTGGTTACCTTTACATCCTCTGGCAAGGAAAAATACTTTCTAGAAAGCTTAGTAATTTTTTCATCTATTTCCACACCCTTGATTGCCATATCTCCAAAAAAACGCTTACATTGGGTTGCGTAGGTTCCAGTACCCATTCCCAAGACTAGCACCTTAGTCTTTTCCACCGGCTTATCTTTTACCATAAGAGGCGCTGCCATTGCGTAATCATAGTACATTCCTGTCAAATCATTTTCCTTCATATAAAGGGACTGAACTCCAAATAGCACATTTGTAGATAGAATCACCTCTTTCTCATTTTCTTTCACCTGTAAATAGTTATAAACCGATTCCCCTTCATAGGTAAGCTCCTTTTCCCAAAAGGCAAAGGAATTGGAATAACCAAGGGCGCAGCATAGAATAAAAATAATAGATGCCACAGCAACTCTTGTTGTGCCTCTTTTTTCCTGAACAAAATAGACTGCTACTAAAATAAGTAAAATTCCTGCGAAAATAAGAAAGGTTACCGATGTCCCCACTGCTGGAATCGTTACAAAGGTGGGAAGAAATGTTCCAATAATACTTCCTATGGTGTTATAGGCTCCTAAGGTTCCCACAACCTTTCCGCTTACCTCTAGATTTTCCACCGAATATTTTGCTAAAGAAGGGGTTACTGTTCCTAATAAAAACAACGGAAAAACAAAGATAACCATACAGGCTGCAAAGGCTGCAATGATTAAAAAGTTACTACTTACTGTAAAAATAAGCAAGGCTGAAATTCCTAGAATAATATATTTTCCTAACACTGGAATCAATGCAATCCATATTGCTGCAACTAAAATCCGTTTGTAAAGCTTATCTGGATTGGGATCCTTGTCTGCACTTTTTCCGCCATAAATATTTCCTAGTGCCATAGCAATCATAATCGTTCCTATTATAATGGTCCACACAATTTGGGAAGAACTAAAATAAGGAGCCAACAATCTGCTGGCCCCAAGCTCTACTGCCATAACAGACATCCCTGCAAAGAATTCTGTTAAATATAAAAATAACTTATGATTTAATATTTTTGTTTTCTCCATTTCCTTATCTCCTCATTCTCTTTCTAATGGCATATATCACGCCTCCTAATATAAATGCATCCATGTTAAATCTCCTCCCATTCTCTTAATTGTTTCACTCCATTTTTTTCTGTTAGAATCAACACCACAAGATTTAGAATAATGAGAGCAATCAAAAGTAGCATTCCTAAGGCTTTCACTGAAATCTCCGTAACACAGAATAAAACGTATCCCCCTACACAAAGTACTCCTGCCACTAGCATAGCAATTCCCATACTGAAAAAGGAGTTAAAATTTTCTCTTAGCACACTCATTTCGTCATCCCACACAAGCTTTGGATGCATGGAATCTAATAGTAACCCAAGATAGGTAACAAAGGAAATGGACAATATACTTAAAATACTTGCAAAAATAATATGAAGGGCAGAAATTCTAAGAATGATACCTGCTATGATAAAATAGCCCACCATACTTACGGTGGTTACTGCAATTCCCACCACTGCCTTAGCATTCCACTGTAAAAAATAATCCATAGGAATATATTTAATAAAGGCAAAATGATTT
Organism: Lachnospiraceae bacterium; assembly: GCA_017390525.1. Taxonomy (GTDB): domain Bacteria; phylum Bacillota; class Clostridia; order Lachnospirales; family Lachnospiraceae; genus RGIG989. The sequence goes on from JAFPBJ010000051.1 coordinate 29,005, forward strand.
CCTTCTCTAGAAAATCCATTAGAGCCAATACTGTTGATTCCTGCATTTATCATAGAAATTCCAATAACCATAAGTAGCATAATAAGCTGCACACGAAGATCATTTTGGGCGTACAATTCTCGTAATCTTGCTATGGTAAGGGGATTTTCCTGCACCTGAATCATACCAATTACAAAGACTGGCCAGATAAAATTCACCATAACACAGTTCATAAAAAATACTGGTGTACGAAGTAAAACTAGCAATTCCTTTTTACAATATGCAAACAACTGGCTCCTTTTTACACTGGCTTTTAGCATTACCTCTAGTGTTCTTTCTCTATGACGACCTGATGCTCCTTGAAGCCCCATTACACCTTTTTCATATAAAAGCCCTGCAAGAAATAAGAAAATTCCAAACCATATCACATGAATTCCTACATATAAAAGCATATACAAAAGATTCTCTGTCTCCATAGCTTTAATAAAAAAATGCACATGAGGAAACACGAATTTAAGCACGGTAAAGAATTTATCTCTTCCTTCAATTAATTTCTCTGCAAAGGAAAAAATGTCTACCCCTTTTAAAAAGCCCACACTTCCAATACAGATTAAAACTAGGATAAACACTGCTACTCCCGTCCATTTATGAATAGAATCCTTATCCTTTAAAAATCTAGAGCCTGTCATTAAAATCAGACTAAAAATTCCACAATATAGCAGTGGAATAATAGGAAGCGTTATACCACCAATAATCCCATAAATAACCGAAATAAAAGAGGACTTTGCCCCAATAAAAAATCCAATAATTGCACCAAATACTACTAAGATTTGCATGGTATTTTCTGTTAAAAACGCCACTGTAAATTTGGCTGCCAATAGTTCATTTAAGCGAATAGGAAGTGGTAATATATATTCAATATCATTAGAAAAATAAAATTCATTTAAAATTACATTAAAGCCAAAAATTAATGTAAAAATGCAAATAAAGAATAAAGCTAGTCCAATTCCTAAGGTGCCAGCTCCTACCTCAGCCAACCGTTTGGTCATTTCATACACCACAAAGCCGATTCCAACTGTCACTGGAATTAATAAGCCAATCACTGTAATTGCCCCTAAGAAACCATACACATACTTTCTTCTTTTATCCTTACTAGTAGGCATGGACACCATTTTCATAAACACCTTAACTAAACTTAGGTAATGCTTCATAAGGCGATTCCCCCATTTTCTTCTTCCTCTTGGTCACTTCCCATCATTTCTAGGAAAATTGCCTCTAGGTCTGTTTTTTTGTATTGCTCAGTAAGCATTTCAAGCGTTCCATAAAAGATTACTTTTCCTTTTTTTATAATCACCACTTTATCACAAAGCTTTTGTGCCACCTCTAGGACATGAGTAGAAAAAAGCACACTATTTCCTGCTTCTTTATGCTTTAGCATCATACTTTTTAGTTGATAAGCAGAGGTAGGGTCAAGTCCGATTAAAGGCTCATCTAGTATCCACACTGGTGGATTATGTACCAATGCCGCAAGCACCATCATTTTCTGTCTCATACCATGAGAGTAGCCAATCATTTGCTGGTCTAATACCTGTTCCATACCAAAATCCTTAGAAAGCTTCGTAATAATTTCCTTTCTCTCCTTGGTAGGAACCTGATAAATGTCTGCAATAAAATTAATAAACTCAATTCCCTTTAAACGCAAAAACATATCTGGACTATCCCCAATGTATCCAATTTCCTGCTTTGCCCGAATTCCTTGGGTTTCTATATTTAAACCATTGATAAAAATTTCTCCACTAGTTGGTTTTAGAATTCCTGTTAGCATTTTCATGATTGTAGTTTTTCCCGCACCATTATGTCCGATAAAGCCTACAATCTCTCCATCTTCTACTGTTAAATTTAAGTTTTCTACTGCATTTGTTGTGCCATTATAGCTTTTGGTAACACTTTTAATTTCTATCATAAGCTTTCACCTTCTTACTTTTTACCCTTCATTAAATTCATTAAAGGTCTCATCAAACTTTTCATGCACCTTTTGAAATACCGCCACAATCTTAGGGTCAAAATGAACACCAGCACCCTTCCTAATTTCCTCCACTGCCACCTCATGAGGAAGTGGCTCCTTATATACTCTTTTTGAACGAAGGGCATCATACACATCTACCACTGCAAGGGCTCTTGCAATAAATGGAATTTGCTCTCCCTTTCTTCCTTCAGGATACCCTTCTCCATTCCATTTTTCATGATGATACTTGGTCATATCTAAGGAATTTTGTAAAAACAAACTGTCCTTATACTGCTCCATAGATTTTGAAATTGCATCCGCTCCAACTGTGGTGTGGGTTCTCATAATAGCAACCTCTTCCTCATCTAGCTTATTTTCCTTAAGTAAAATACGGTCTGGTATGGCAATTTTCCCTACATCATGTAGCCTTGAGGATTGAGCTAGCAAATCTACCTCCTCAGGCTGAATATTTTCGCAAATGCCCTCCTCAATTAAAGCATTCAGTAAAATCTTCATATATTGCTCCACTCTCGTAGCATGCTCTCCTGTATAATTGTCCCTCTTTTGAATCAAATCTCCAATAATTTCAATAATGGAATGTTGTAGTTCTACTAGCAAGGCTGCCTTTTCCTGCTCTAGTAATCTAGCTGTATTTTGAAATCTAGCAAGCATTTTTCTATTTTTACTAATCCCTAAATGAAGCTCTATTCTTTTGATTAACAAAGGGGTAGAAAATGGTTTCGTTACATAATCATCTACCCCTAATTCAATTCCTTCATGAATCATCTTACCGTCATTATATGCAGACAACAAAATAACAGGGATTTGTTGTAAGACAATATCCTTTTTCAATTCTCTTACAACGTCAAATCCCGTTATTCCTGGCATATCTATATCAAGTAAGATAAGGTCTGGAACTATAATATTCTTTTTTAGTACCTCTAGAGCCTTCTCTCCCGATGGAAGCGGTATGACTTTATAATCTTGCTCTAAAATTGTTTTTAAAATTGTTAAATTGGTTAGATTATCATCTACCGCCATAATTGTTTCCATAAATCACCTCATATATATCCCTTAAGCTTCATAAAAGCCTACTAACTCATCTTCTCTTACAAAACCGCAAGTAATTGCTTTTGTTCTTAAGTATTCATAAGCCTCTGCCTGAGCTGCAAAAAAGTATGGATATACAAAATATTCCCCTACACAGCAAGCCAAAAGACCTAATAAAAACCATCCAATAAAGGATAACTGCATTACAAAAAGATTTGCCTTTTCTCCGTCTGTCATAAATTTACTAATCTCAAATGCCCTTTTTGTAGAGATATTTGGATTCTCTGCCATAATATAAGGTACAGCAAAATATTCATAGCTTTTCACAATACCTGGCACCACAAATAATAGGGACCATAAGAAAATATATAGCATATAGAAAAACGATGTTTTCGCAGTTTGTTTATATCTACTATTACCATAGTAATCCTTCTGGAAAGAGAAGAATAGCTCTCCTATCTCTGCCTTTCTATGTCTGCTCACACAACAAAAACGATTATAGCCTACCATTAACGGCATTTGTACACAAATAGAAACACCAAATGCTATCACATATACTAGCAACACCAAAACAAACATGACCATTACCGTAATCCAATTACCCACAGAATTATTCATTGCTGTTTGAAGCATTGCAGTTACTGTACCTACAATGGTCATAAATACGTAATACACGCCCACTATAACCGAACTTGCCACATAAGAAATACCATATACAATGAGCATTGCTAATATACTCATCCAGTAATATTGCTTTACTGTATACTTGGCATTCTCCTTAATTTGAATTCGATTCCACATGGAAAAA
>JAFPBJ010000052.1 GCA_017390525.1 Lachnospiraceae bacterium
ATTCACACAGGAATCTCCACTATTGATGGACTAACCACCTTAATTCGAGGACAAAAGCTTCCTATTTTCTCTGGAAATGGCTTACCACATGACCAATTAGCTGCTCAAATTGTTAAACAGGCCTCTTTAGGTGGCACTGATGAAAACTTTGCCATTGTATTTGCTGCAATGGGGGTAAAATATGATGTAGCAGAATTTTTCAAGCGTACCTTTGAGGAAAGTGGTGCTTCCTCTCATGTGGTTATGTACCTAAATCTTGCCAATGACCCTGTGGTAGAGCGTTTGATTACGCCAAAGGTTGCCTTAACCTGTGCAGAATATTTGGCATTTGAAAAAAATATGCATATTCTTGTTATTTTAACTGATATGACCTCTTATGCAGAGGCTATGCGCGAAATTTCCTCTTCCAAAGGAGAAATTCCAAGTAGAAAGGGATATCCAGGATATTTATACAGTGAGCTTGCTATGATTTATGAAAGAGCAGGAATTGTAGCTGGCGTAGATGGTTCTGTAACTCAGATTCCTATTTTATCTATGCCAAATGATGATATTACACACCCAATCCCTGACTTAACAGGATATATTACGGAAGGACAAATCGTACTAGATAGAAGCTTACATCAAAAGGCGATTTATCCACCAATTAATATTCTTCCTTCCCTTTCTCGTTTGATGAAGGACGGAATTGGAGAAGGCTACACAAGAGAGGATCATCAGGACTTAGCCAACCAGCTATTTTCTTCCTATGCCAGAGTAGGGGAAGCAAGAGCCTTAGCCTCTGTTATTGGTGAGGATGAATTGTCTCCAATTGACAAACAATTCTTACAATTTGGAAAAGCCTTCGAAGAGCGTTTTATCAAGCAATTGCCTAGTGGAAATCGTTCTATAGAGGAAACCTTAAATCTAGGCTGGGAGCTATTATCCCTATTACCAAAAGAAGAATTAGACCGTATTGATACAAAAATTTTGGAAAAATACTATCCAAAATCAGTTTCGTAATATGAAAGGAGTGACTTTATGGATCCAAATACCTTCCCCACCAAGGGTAACCTAATTGCTGCCAAAAAATCTCTTGCATTGGCAAAACAGGGTTATGAATTAATGGATAAAAAACGAAATATTTTAATTCAGGAATTAATGAATCTCATTGATAAGGCAAAGGATATTCAAGCAGAAATTGATTCTACCTTTACTGCTGCCTATAAGTCACTTCAAGAAGCCAACATAGAAATGGGAATTCATGAAGTGGAACGAGTCAGTCTTACCGTTCCAAAAGAGGAATCCATTGTAATTAAAACACGAAGTATTATGGGAACAGAAATACCTTTGGTAGAATATGATAAAGAGGAGGGCGTTCCTTCCTATGACCTTTATGATACTACAGTATCCTTAGATGAGGCCTATGCTCATTTTTCAAAGGTAAAGGAGCTTACTATTAGACTCTCTATGATTGAAAATTCTGCCTATCGCTTAGCAAATAGCATTAAAAAAGCGCAAAAAAGAGCCAATGCACTAAAAAATATTACGATTCCTAAGTTTGAAGAGCTTACAATATCTATTTCAAACTCCCTTGAAGAAAAAGAAAGAGAAGAATTTGCAAGATTAAAGGTCAAAAAGTGTCACAAATGACACTTTTTTGATTAACATTTTTCGTGAATGATTGACAATTTTCTTTCAATGTTATACTATATTTTTATGGGATATTGACATAATTCAATTATGAAGTGCAATATTTGTACTTCAATTTTACCAAATCCCACCAACCAATGAATGAACTAGAACGGAGATAGACCATGAAACCATCAAAATTATTATATTTTATGATATTACTATTAATATTATCCCTGGCGTTACAGCCTGTAAATACAACCTATCTTGCTAAAGCAGCAACAAGCACTTCTTTAGAAGCTTCTGAGAATGCTGTTGTTACACTACATAGCAAAAACAAGAGACCTAGCGTATATGCTGATTCTGCTATTTTAATGGATGCCAATACTGGTGCTGTATTATATAGCAAGCGAATTCACAAAAAGCAATACCCTGCTAGTATCACCAAAATTATGACAACTTTACTGGCACTTGAGAATTTATCCCCTACGGATACTGTTACCTTTTCTCGTAATGCAGTTTATAGTATAGAGCCAGGCAGTTCCTCTATTGGAATTGATGAAGGGGAAGAATTAACCGTGGAACAATGCTTATATGGTATTATGCTTGCCTCTGCTAATGAGGTATCTAATGCCATCGCAGAGCAGGTTGCGGGAGACAATGCTTCCTTTGCTAATATGATGAATGAAAAATCCACAGAGCTTGGATGCGTCAATACACATTTTACCAACCCTCATGGACTCCATGATAAAGAACATTATACTACTGCTTATGATATGGCATTAATTGCAAAAGAAGCCTATCAAAATGAGGAATATAAAAAGATTATTGCAACAGACCACATTATTATTCCTCCTACTAACATTCAAACTGATGAGCGATATATTCAAAATCATCATAAAATGTTTCGCCAAACTAAATTTTACTATGAAGGCTGTACAGGTGGTAAAACTGGATATACTACCGATGCTAAAAATACTCTTGTTACTTATGCAAAACGTGGCGACTTAGAATTAATTTGTGTCGTACTTCGTACCAATGCCCAAAATGTTTACGTTGACACACAAAAGATTTTAGATTATGGCTTTCATAACTATATTTCCTACTACCCTACTAATGAACAGGCCTATCAGGACTTTGTAAAGGAGAATCCTTTAGATAATGCAACCTCTAATTCCTATATTGATACGAATTATAGTATTACATTGCCAAAAGATATTGTATCTTCTAATATTTCTATGAACTACACAAAGGGAGTAGAGGATGAAAAAAGCTATTTAGAATTTACCTATGAGGATCAAACCATTGGACTTGCACCTTTAAATGTAAAAGAAAAATCTAGCGTTTCTTCCCCAGCTTCTTCTAAAAAGGAGAAAAAGAAAAAAGCAATCAATACTGCAATCAAACCAATTTTAATATTAATTGTAGTAGTCATTTTACTTCTTGGATTCATTTTATTTTCAGTAAAGCTTACACTAGATAGACGAAGAAAAAGTATGTATATCATTTCTCGTTCTCCATCTAGAAGACATCATAGAGGGCCAAGAAGACATAATAGAAGAAACCAACTTCATTTCTAAGAAAGGGGGTTAAGGGGTTATGAAGGATACATTAATACCAAGCTCTATTATTAAATATAGCATGGAAAATGCTTTAGAAATTATATTTTTATTTGAAAAAAGTGGACAAATCACTATCTTTAACAAAACTGCAAGGCAAGACCTTCAGTATGAAAAAGAACCTGTTTTTATCTATGATATATTTCCAAATTCCTTTCAAGCTATAGAGGACGGCTTTGAAAGTGCTTTAGCCTTTGGAAATGATATCAAACAGCTTATGGCTTATCGTAAAAACAAAACCTGCTTTCCAGTACAGGCAAGGCTTCTTGAATTAGAAACTGAGCCTATTTCCTACCTTTGTATGGCAAGTAATACCTCGGAGCAAACCTTAATGGAAAAGCATATGAATCAAGCCAGCAAAGAAGCCAAGGAAGCCCAACAGGTAAAATCCGAATTTATTGCTAACGTAACCCATGAGCTTCGTACCCCTGTAAACGGAATTCTTGGTAATATTAGAGAATTAATTCAAATAGAGGACGATACTACCAAAAAACGATTACTGCATTTAGTAGAGCATGGCTGTCAAGATATGAATGCGATTATTAATAGCATTTTAGATTTTTCTAAGCTTGAAGCTGGAAAGTTTACCCTAGAGCCAAGACAATTTCATTTTCGTAATATGATTGACTACGTTCGAAATAATCATATGCCTAAAATTACTGAAAAAGGATTGGATTTTTTCGTAACTGTCTCTCCTGATCTACCTAAATACATTATTGGAGATGAGCTTCGTATTGTTCAAATTTTAAATAATTTATTATCCAATGCCTGTAAATTTACTTCCGTTGGAAAAATCAACTTAGAGGTAGTAAAAACAGGACAAATTAATAATCGAATTGAATTATTTTTTATCGTAATTGATACTGGAATTGGAATTAAAAAAGCAGACATTGATAAATTATTTAAAAGCTTTTCTCAGGTTGATGCTTCTATTACTAGAAAATATGGTGGCACTGGCTTAGGACTTAATATATGTAAACAGCTAGTAGAATTAATGGACGGCACCATTCAAGTAGACAGTGAACGTGGAAAAGGAAGTATGTTTTCCTTTCATATATGGGTAGAGGTTCCTAATGAAGAGGTACAAAATACTACCGTAGTAAGTGACGCCCCTACCGTTTTAAATAAAATAAAATCTTTTGCACAGGAATCCAATCATACCATTTGGACCTACGGTACTCCTGAAAACCTAGAGGAGATTCATAAAAAAATGTCTAAGCTTATTTTAAGTATGGAAATGGATAACTGGGAAAAAGCGGAAATGTTTGCAGAAACCATTAAACAATTAACAGCTGATGCACCAATAGAAATAAAAAGTACTATCTTAAGACTAAAAATGGCGGTTCAAAAAGAAGACTACAATAAAGCTTTCGCAGCCTTTGAAGTTCTTAAAGAAAATTACCAACAACAAGATTAGAAAGAGGAGGAAATTACTATGACAAATACAATGACACACAAAGAAATTCCACTCATCCTAATCGTTGATGATATTGAAACCAATCGCTTTACTCTAAGAGATATTATTACTGAAATGGGATATAAGCCTATTTTAACAGAAAATGGTGAACAAGCCCTTAAAGTGGTGGAACGTTTTCCTATTCATTTAATTATTTTAGACATAGCAATGCCTGTTATGGATGGGTTTGAGGTTTGTAAAATTTTAAAAAGCAATCCGGAAACAAAGGAAATTCCAATTATTTTTATCTCCGCCTTTGACGACGCTTCAGATATTGAAAGAGGCTTCGCCCTAGAGGGAGAAGATTATATTACCAAACCTTTTACTCCTAGTATTGTAAAAGCTAGGGTAAAACTTCACCTAAAGCTTTATGAGACCAATCTACGACTAAAGGATTTAAATCGTCAGTTACATATTTCAGTAGATACACAGCTTAAGCAAATGGAAATCGAAAAGAAAAACGTGTTATACGCTTTACTTCGTATTGCAAGGGAAAGTGCTTGCTATGACACAGAGCATATGGAACGACTGAGCTACAACTGTCGTACCTTAGCTGAGGCTATGCAGCTTTCCTCCCAATATGACCATTTAATTTCAGATACCTATGTTGACACCATTGAGCTTGCAGCTCCCCTATGTGACTTAGGAAACGTGGCTATCTCTACTACCATTTTACAAAAAACGGATGCTCTTACAGAGGAAGAAACCGAAATTATTCGTACCCATACTACCATTGGTGCCAAAATATTAAAGGATATTCAGTCTTTAGGAGACTACAACGATTTTATTCAAATGTCTATTGATATTGCAGGCTATCACCATGAAAACTGGGATGGAAGTGGCTATCCTTCTGGAATTAGTGGAGATGATATTCCTCTTGCCGCTCAAATTGTTGCATTAGTCAGTGTTTATTGTGCCCTTACTGAAAATCGAATTTATCGTGAAATGTATGGTGCCAGTGAAGCGTTACAAATTATGGAGCAAGACTCAGGTATTAAATTTAATCCAGTCATTTTTGAAATTCTAAAGAAAATTTTTAGACAGCTTCACTAAGGCTATGGATGAAGGGGTGTGAATACTTTATGACCGATGAGGAATTTTACCGAATTTATACGTTTTTAAAATCCAGGTATGGCATTGATATGGGGCGAAAAAAAGAGATTGTGGTAGGTAGAATGGAGCATTACATTAAAATGAAAGGCTACCCTAGCTATACAGCCTATATGAATGTATTAGAAAAAGATATTACAGGCAATTTAGAAAAGGAGCTTGTGAATCTTCTTACCACCAACCACACCTTCTTTATGCGAGAGCATGAACATTTTGATTATTTAAAACAGATTGTATTACCTTGGCTTAGACAAAAGGAAGCAAAAAATAAGGACTTGTGTATTTGGTGTGGCGCTGCCTCTACTGGAGAGGAACCCTACACCTTAGCCATGATTATGAAAGAGTTTTTTGGACTAGAACACCACCTTTGGAACACAGAAATTTTGGCTACAGACATTTCCACAGAGGTGTTACGACAAGCAATCAGAGGCAAATATACGAGAGAACAAATTGATAAAATACCACAAGCCTGGAAAAACCGTTATTTTCGTGAGGATATAAACCACGAATTTGAGGTTTCTGAAGAAATTAAAAAAGAAGTTATTTTTCGTCAATTTAATTTAATGGACCCTTTTCCATTTAAGCGAAAAATGCACATTGTATTCTTAAGAAATGTAATGATTTACTTTGACAGTGCCACCAAAAGGCAACTAATTCAAAAGGTATATGATGTAATGGAACCTGGTGGCTACTTATTCATTGGAAGAACTGAAGTAATAGATAGAAAGCAAATTCCTTTTCAATTTGTGAAACCATCTATTTTTCGAAAATAGGAGGAAGCTACATGCAACCAATTCGAGTATTAGTAGTGGAAGATTCTCTTATGTTTCAACAGCTACTTGTAAAAAATTTAAATAAAAATTCTTCTATTGAAGTAATTTGCACTGCAAGGGATCCTTATGAAGCAAGAGATGCAATCGTAAAATACAAGCCTGACGTTATGACTCTTGATTTAGAGCTTCCAAGAATGGGTGGAATTGAATTTCTTAGAAAATTATTACCTCAGTATTCTATTCCTGTGGTTGTAATAAGCTCCTTAAGTGACAAGGTATTTGATGCCCTAAGTGCTGGAGCAGTAGATTTTGTGGCAAAACCAACTATGGCAAGTAGGCAAGAAATAGAAGATTTTATACAAAATGAATTACCTATAAAAATAAAAATTGCCTCAGTTGCCCATGTAACAAGAAATAAAAATCACCCCTTTCCTTTTTCAGAAGCATCACCAGCTATAGTTCGAAAGGATTTGGTAATAGCGATAGGGGCCTCCACTGGAGGAACAGAAGCCATTTCTACTTTAATTAGAGAATTTAAACCAGATATTCCAGGTATTGTAGTTGTACAACATATGCCAGAGGGCTTTACAAGCATGTATGCTCAAAGACTTGACCGCCAATGTGAGGTTACAGTAAATGAAGCCAAAACTGGTGATATTGTACTTCCTGGTCAGGTGCTCATTGCTCCTGGTGGTGACTATCATATGGAGCTTGTTAAAATGAATGGCAATTATCAGGTAATGTTAAAACGTGGTCCAAAAGTAAACGGTCACTGCCCTTCTGTAGATGTATTATTTCATTCTGTTGCTAATGTTGCTGGTTCCAAAGCAATTGGAATTATATTAACAGGTATGGGAAATGACGGTGCAAAGGGCTTACTTGCGATGAAGAAAGCAGGTGCAAAAACAATTGGACAAGACGAAAGCACTTGCGTTGTATATGGTATGCCAAAGGTAGCCTATGAATTAGGCGCTACAGATTATCAGGAAAAATTATCTGATATTGTGAAAAAAACTTACTTATTATTGAATCATACATAATGTTTATTTAAAAACAACATTTTACTATATGAAATATAAAAAGAAAGGATAATGCAAAATGAGAATTTTACTAGCAGAAGATGACTATGTAACAAGAAAAGCAATGGATAGCTTTTTATCGAAATATGGGGAATGTGATATTACGGTAGATGGCATGGAAGCTGTAGATGCTTTTATGCTTGCATTAGAAGAAGGGGAACCTTATGACTTAGTCTGCCTTGACATTATGATGCCAGTTATGGATGGCTATCAAGCACTTATGGGGATTCGCAATCTTGAAAAAGAAAGAAACATTCCAGAAGAAAAAGCTGTAAAGGTTATTATGACCACTGCACTAAACCAAGAAAAAAATGTAAAAATGGCATTTGAGCTTGGTTGCACTGTTTATTCTGGTAAACCAATCGACAAAGATAGATTTGAACAAGCCTTAAAAAAACTTGGTCTAATCTAGAAAGGAGGGCTCAATGGCTGAAGGATTTGATACAGAAAGTATGCTAGATGTCTATTTATTTGAAAATGAGCAATTACTAGAAAATCTTCAGGAAATTGTACTAGAGCAAAAGGATGAAGAATGCTTTGATGAAGATAGCATTAATGAAATTTTTCGAACCATGCACACCATCAAAGGCTCCTCTGGTATTATGATGTTTGATAATATCACTCTAGTTGCTCACAAGCTAGAAGATGTATTTTATTACATAAGAGAATCACACCCAGAACATGTTCCTCATGTGGAATTAGTAGAACATGTATTAAATGTAGCTGATTTTATTTCTAATGAAATGGAAAGAATCAAAAATGGAGAAGCGGCAGACACAGATCCTACAGAAATTCTTGATTCTGTAGATAAATTTTTAACTGCCATTAAGGAGGGTTCTGGAACACCAAAAGAAGAAATAAAAGAAAATGTCTATGAGGCACCAAAACAACTGTATATTGCACCAAAATCAGTCAATACCAGCAATTTCTTTCGGATTTATATTACCTTTAATCCAGAAATTGATATGGTAAATATCCACGCATATACAACCGTCTTTTCACTAAAGGACATTGCAGAAGACATTTTATATAGTCCAGAGGACATTATTTCTAATGAAGACAGTGCGAAGGAAATATTAACGAATGGTTTTATTATTTTATTACAAACCAAAAGCACTGAAGAGGATTTAAATCAACTGATTAAAGTGGGCTACGATATTTTACAGGTAGATATTTTCCCTTGTACAGAACAGGAATTTCATCAAGGCTTTGATTTAATTGGCTCAGAGATTCGCATTGATTTAGATTCTTCCGTAGAGGAAATCGAAGCAAGAGAGGAAGAAAAAGAAGCTTCCACCCCTACCACAGAAGAGGAACAAAAGGTAAATCAACCCGAAGCTCCAAAGAAAGAGGATAAACCAATTGCTCCTGGTGACTTCGTTATTGAATCAAAGGGAGCTGGTAAAGCTACCAAGCTTGCTAAGGATAAGCCGAAAAAGGCAGAAAAAACCTCTTTTATTAGCGTTGATGTAAATAAAATGGATATGCTAATGGATTTAATTGGTGAGCTTGTAATTTCAGAATCTGTAGTACTTCAAAATCCAGATTTACAGGTTCCTGGACTAAAGCTAGACAATTTTAATAAAGCAGCCGCTCAAATGTCAAAAATCTCTACGGATTTACAAAACATTATTATGAGCATGCGAATGGTACCACTTACCAATACCTTCCAGAAAATGAATCGTATTGTATTCGATGTTTCTAGAAAATTAGGAAAAGATGTGGTATTTGAAATGTCAGGTGATACCACAGAGGTAGATAAAAATATTATCGAACACATATCTGACCCACTGATGCATCTTGTTCGTAACGCAATTGATCATGGAATCGAAAGCAACGAAGAGAGAGAAGCAAAAGGTAAAACAGAAAAAGGTAAGGTTACTTTATCTGCTAAAACAGAAGCCGGTAAGGTATTCATTTCCGTAAAGGACAATGGTGGTGGACTTGACCGAAATAAAATTATGGCGAAGGCTAAGAAGCAGGGCATCCTAGACCCAACTAAACCAGAAAGCTCCTATACTGATAAAGAGGTATATCAATTTATTACGTTACCTGGCTTTTCTACCAACGAAACAGTAACCGAATACTCTGGTCGTGGCGTTGGAATGGATGTAGTAGTTTCCAATATTCAATCCATTGGTGGAGCTTTAGAAATTGAGAGTACACCTGGAGAAGGAAGCTGTATGAATCTAAAGATTCCTCTTACCCTTGCGATTATAGATGGAATTGTTATGAAGGTAGGCAATACCTCCTTTGTAATTGAAACAGGAATCATTAAAGAATTCGTTAGTGTCAGAAATAACGAAATTGTTCGTAAACCAAATGGGGATGAATTTGTAATGATTCGTGGAGAAGGATACCCTGTGCTTCGTATTGGAGAACGATATCATTTAGGTGGTAGCAATACTACAACAGACGAAAGTATGTTAGTTATGATAGAAGTAGAAAAAGAAATGGTTTGTCTTTTAGTAGACTCCCTCATTGGAAAACAAGGAATTGTAGTAAAACCAATTCCAAAATACCTAAAAAAAGTAAAAGGATTATCAGGCTGTACTCAATTAGGAGATGGAAGCATTGCTTTAATCATAGATGCAGCCGGACTCCTTGAACAAAATTAAGAAAGGAATTATGCATATGAGTGATATGGAAACACAAAAAGGTAAATATGTAACCTTCAAATCCGGAAACGAATACTTCGGTATCAAAATCGAATATGTAAATGAAATCATTGTATTTCAAGAAATTACTGAGATTCCAGAAAGCGAAGATTACATAAAAGGACTAATCAATCTGCGTGGAAAAATTATACCTGTGATTGATGTAAGGCTTCGTTTTAAACAAAAACCCTTTGAATACAATGACAGAACCTGTATCATCGTAATTACAGTTGATACCAATGTAGTTGGATTGATTGTAGAAAAAATTGCAGAAGTGGTAGAAATTCAAGAGGAGAATATCATTCCTTCTCCTACTATTGGTCATTCTGACAAAGCACATCATACATTTGTATATGCAATTGGAAAAATCGGTGATTCGGTAAAATTATTACTAGACCCTGATAAATTATTAAATGATAACGATTTGTCCTTAATTGAGCAAATTAACGAGGAAAATAAAATCACAAACGAAGAATAATCATGTGTATTTACTTACACAAGAACGGAGGAAACTTATGAAAAATGTAAAAATCAAAACTAAACTAATTGTAGCATTTTTAATTACAGATGCCTTTGTAATTTTATCCCTTTTCTTTGGATATAACACTGCAAAAACGATTATTTCTGTAGATAATCCACAGCATTACCTTCAAAGCTATGCTACCTTTATTCTCATTAGTTTAATCGTAATGCTTATATTTATGACATATATTTCTATTTCTATTATTCACTCCATTATACATGGTGTAAATCAGCTTTCAAATGCTGCAGAAGAAATTGCTAATGGTAAAATTGATGTGGAATTAAAAAAAGAAGGGGATGACGAATTTGGCAAGCTAATCGATGCTTTCCAAAAGGTAATCAAAAATACTCGTTATCAAGCTAAAGTCGTAGAAGAAATTTCTTCTGGTAATATGACAGTTGAGGTTCAACCAAGTTCTAGCGAGGATGTACTTGGTATTTCCCTTCGCAAATTAGTAAAACAAAATCACAGTGACATTTCAAATATTACGGTATCTGCTTATCAAGTGAAAAATCATGCCTCTCAGGTTGCCAGTGCCAGTGAAGCATTAGCACAAGGCTCAACAGAACAAGCAAGTGCCATTGAACAAATTACAGCATCTATTAATGATATTGCAAAAAAAACAAAAACCAATGCAGGTGAAGCGAATCAGGCTTCTCAATTAATCGAAGAAGCAATTTCTGATGTAGAAAAAGGAAATGCTCAAATGCAAGACATGGTAGTTGCAATGCAAGATATTAACAAATCTTCAGAAAGCATTTCAAAAATTATTAAAGTAATTGACGACATTGCCTTCCAAACAAATATTTTAGCCCTAAATGCTGCTGTTGAAGCTGCAAGAGCTGGAGAAGCTGGAAAAGGCTTTGCCGTAGTTGCAGAGGAAGTGAGAAGCTTAGCTGCAAAGAGCTCTGCTGCTGCAGCTGAAACTGCTGAAATGATAGAAGATTCCATTGTAAAGGTTACTGCAGGTTCTAAGATTGCTGATGAAACTGCAAAAGCATTAGCTGCAATTTCTAATATTGTAAAAGAAAGTGAAACCATTATTTTAGACATTGCAGAAGCTTCTAATTATCAAGCAACTGCAATTGAGCAAATTGACCAGGCAATTGAACAGGTATCTCAAGTCGTACAAAATAATTCTGCTACCAGCGAGGAATGTGCCGCAGCAAGTGTAGAATTAGCAAATCAAGCAAATAAGATGAGAGAACTTCTTTCTGTCTACGAATTAGGCGACCAAAGTACAATTGCAGCAAGTACAAATATTGATTATCAAGCCTTAGCAGACAAAAACGAACGTATTATTTCCCTTAACAGTGGCTTTGGAAAATACTAAACATATACAAAAAAGCATACCGGCACATTGATATTAGGCTGTGTTGGTATGCTTTTATAGATTGGAGAATCCTATATGAATCCAAATTCTGAAAACAAAGGACTAGAACGAAGCAATTTAATTTTCTTTAGTATTTACTATATTGGAATGATATTTATCACTATTTTGCAAAAATGGGAGCTATGGATTACTTTTACCTTAGTTTTAGGTATACTAGCAAGTATGTATATCTTTGCAGGCCAATACAAAGATTTTCATTTTAGAACCTTAATGACTTCTATTGCCATGTTAATTTCCTTCACCCTTTTTTCTATTCACGTAGAAAATTTACTTTTAATTTTACCTGTTTATATTGCCCTTTTAGTATTAATTGGACTATATGGCAATCTAGATTGTATCAAAGTATGTATCCCTTTTTCAGGGCTGATTTTTTTCCTTCACTATATTATTATTTATCCAGTGTGGAAAAACGAAGATCAATCTCTTTTCTATGGATTGTTACATCTATTTAACATAATTTTCGTTGAGCTTTGGTTATTTATCTGGGTAAAAAATCGTAACAAATCTACAAAACAAATTGCCAAAAGCTTTGAAAAACAAAAAAAATTAGAACAAAGCAAGTACGACTTCTTTTCCAATGTAAGTCATGAAATTCGCACTCCCATTAACACAATCTGTGGGATGAGTGATATGCTATTAAAAGAGGACCTTTCCCCTA
>JAFPBJ010000053.1 GCA_017390525.1 Lachnospiraceae bacterium
ACGTCCATTTGTTGCAATTCTTGGTGGAGCAAAGGTTGCAGATAAATTAAATGTAATCTCTAACTTATTAGAGAAATGCGACACTTTAATTATTGGTGGTGGTATGGCATTTACTTTCTTAAAAGCACAAGGAAAAGAAATCGGTACTTCTTTAGTAGATGATACTAAATTAGATTACTGTAAAGAAATGATTGCAAAAGCTGAAAAACTTGGAAAGAAATTACTTCTACCAGTAGATGCAGTTGTAGCAAGTGCATTCCCTGATCCAATTGATGCAGAAATTGCAACAGAAGCAGTAGATTCAAGTGCAATTCCAGCAGATAAAATGGGATTAGATATTGGACCTAAGACAGCTGCAATGTATGCAGAAGCTGTAAAAACTGCTAAAACAGTTGTATGGAACGGACCAATGGGTGTATTTGAAAACCCTATCTTAAAAGAAGGAACTGTTGCAGTTGCAAAAGCATTAGCTGAAACTGACGCTACTACAATTATTGGTGGTGGAGACTCTGCAGCAGCAGTAAACCAATTAGGATTTGGTGACAAAATGTCACACATTTCAACTGGTGGTGGAGCATCTCTAGAATTCTTAGAAGGAAAAGAACTACCAGGTGTAGCGGCAGCAAATGATAAATAAATTATAATCTATATATTTTATTTTTTATTTTATTTTTTACGAAGGAGATTAAACAATCATGGCAAGAAAGAAAATTATTGCTGGTAACTGGAAAATGAACAAAACACCAAGTGAAACAGTTACATTAATTAATGAATTAAAACCATTAGTAGCAAATGATGAAGTAGATGTAGTATTTTGTGTACCAGCTATTTCTTTAACTACTGCAATTGAAGCAGCAAAAGGAAGTAATATCGAAATCGGTGCAGAAAATATGTACTTTGAAGAAAGTGGAGCATACACAGGTGAAATCGCACCTAACATGCTTACTGATATTGGAGTAAAATATGTAATTATCGGACATTCAGAAAGAAGAGAATACTTTGCTGAAACTGATGAAACAGTAAATAAAAAAGTATTAAAAGCATTTGAACATGGAATCACTCCTATTATTTGCTGTGGAGAAAGTCTTGCACAAAGAGAACAAGGTGTTACAATTGACTTTATCCGTCAACAAATTAAGATTGCTTTCTTAAATGTAACAGCAGATCAAGCAAAAAAAGCAGTGATTGCATATGAACCAATTTGGGCAATTGGAACAGGAAAAGTTGCAACTACTGAGCAAGCTCAAGAAGTATGTGCAGCAATTCGTGTTTGCATTGGTGAGATTTATGATGAAGCAACAGCACAAGCAATCCGTATTCAATATGGTGGAAGCGTTTCTGCAGCTAGTGCTCCAGAGCTATTTGCACAAGCTGATATTGATGGTGGATTAGTTGGTGGTGCATCATTAAAACCAGACTTTGGAAAAATTGTAAATTATAATAAATAAACCAAAGAATACGAAAAATAAAATGCAACAAGGATTTATTCTTGTTGCATTTTTCATGAAAATGTAGTAAAAATATATCTAGAATATATTTTTACTATAAATGCAAGAAAAGTGGAGGAATAACATGAGTAAAAAACCAACAGTATTAATGATTCTTGATGGATATGGATTAAACGATAAGGAAAAGGCAAATGCTGTTTATGAAGCAAAAACCCCTGTTATGGACCAATTAATGAAGGAATATCCTTTTGTAAAAGGAAATGCAAGTGGTATGGCAGTAGGATTACCAGATGGACAAATGGGGAATTCAGAGGTTGGGCACTTAAATATGGGTGCTGGACGTATTGTATATCAAGAGCTTACTAGAATTACAAAAGAAATCCAAGATGGCGACTTTTTCAAAAATGAAGCATTATTAAAGGCAGTAGAAAATTGTAAGAAAAACAATTCAGATTTACATTTATTTGGACTTCTTTCGGATGGTGGTGTACACAGTCATAACACTCATATGTATGGAATTCTTGAGCTAGCAAAAAGAGAAGGAATTAAAAATGTTTATTTACATGCATTTTTAGATGGACGTGATACAGCTCCTACTTCTGGAAAAGGCTTTGTTGAAGATGCATTAAAGGAAATGGAAAAAATTGGCGTAGGAGAAATTGCTACAGTAAGTGGTCGTTACTATGCTATGGATAGAGATAACCGTTGGGATAGAGTAGAAAAGGCGTATAAAGCTTTAGTGGAAGGTGAAGGGCTTACTGCAGAATGTGCATTATGTGCAGTACAAAACTCTTACGATAAAGGTGAAAATGATGAGTTCGTAGTACCAACAGTAGTTTTAAAGGATGGAAAGCCAGTAGCTACAGTAAAAGATAATGACTCAGTAATTTTCTTTAACTTTAGACCTGATAGAGCAAGAGAGTTAACAAGAGCATTTTGTGCTGATGATTTTGATGGATTTGATCGTGTTGGTGGCAGAAAAGACGTTACATTTGTAGTATTTACAGAGTATGATGTAACAATTCCAAATAAAACAGTAGCCTTTCATAAGGTTGAAATTACTAATACCTTTGGTGAGTTTTTAGCTGCAAATGGAAAGACTCAGCTTAGAACTGCTGAAACAGAAAAATATGCTCACGTTACATTCTTCTTTAATGGTGGTGTAGAAGAGCCAAATAAGGGAGAAGAAAGATTATTAGTAAAATCTCCAGCAGTAGCTACTTATGATTTACAACCAGAAATGAGTGCATATCAAGTAGCTGAGGGACTAGTAGATGCAATTAAATCGGATAAATATGATGTAATTATTGTAAACTTTGCTAATCCAGATATGGTAGGACATACAGGAATCGAAGCTGCAGCAATTAAAGCAATTGAAACAGTAGATGAGTGCGTAGGAAAAGCAGTAGATGCGATTAAGGAAGTAGATGGACAACTATTCATTTGTGCAGACCATGGTAATGCAGAACAATTAGTTGACTACGAAACTGGAGCACCTTTTACAGCACATACTACAAATCCTGTTCCATTTATTTTAGTAAATTACGACGAAGCATACACTTTAAGAGAAGGTGGATGTTTAGCAGACATTGCTCCAACCTTAATTGAAATGATGGGAATGGAACAACCAAAAGAAATGACTGGTAAATCATTATTAATTAAAAAATAAGAGTAAAAATCAAGGGCTTTGCTAAAATGCAAGGCTCTTTTTGTATAAAAAAAATTTTTGCGTGTATACTTTAGTTAAAAGAAAAAAGTTTTAAGATTGCTCAGAAATGGAATGGAGAAGAAAATGAAAAAAAGAATTGAAATTGTAGATGTACACGCAAGAGAGGTATTGGATTCAAGAGGAAATCCCACTGTAGAAGTGGAAGTAGT
>JAFPBJ010000054.1 GCA_017390525.1 Lachnospiraceae bacterium
AATATTACTTGTAACAAAAATGCAGTACCAAATGATCCAAAATCACCATTTGTAACGAGTGGTATTCGTATTGGTACACCTGCTGTTACTTCAAGAGGTTTTGTAGAGGAAGATATGATTGTCATTGCAGATGCTATTAAGGCAGCAGTAATTGACAAAGACAATGACAAAGCAAAAGCGCTAGTAAAAGGATTAACAGACAAATATCCATTATATGCAGAGTAAAAAATAATACTAGAAGGGCTACCGCTTAGGACAATTCCCAATCGGTAGCCTTTTTCTAATAAGAAAGGATTAGGTAAAAGAGAATGAAAGAAAAAACGTCAAAGGGCATTCTTGCCTCTATTATTATTCTTGGTGTGGCAATTTTATTTTTCTTTGTAGCCATGTTAGGAATATTTTTATCTACTTCGGCACCAGCACTTCAGGCAAAGAATAGAAAAGAAGTAGTAACTGATACCAGTGATGTTGAGGGGGATTTGCAAAGTGATAAGACAATAACTGCCAATCAGACAGCAGGCTTTTCGGTTACTACAGGTGTCTCGCAGGTAGAAGAAACTAGTAGCGATTTTATTTTTCCCAATAGTGATATTAGCATGCTAACAGAGGATGATTTAAACTCTTTAACAACGAAGGAAGAGGTGCAGGCTGCTATTAACGAAATTTATGCTCGTTGTGGTCGTATTTTTAAGGATGAAAAGCTACAAAGCTTATATGAGGCAACAGACTGGTACGAAGGAAGAGTATCCGCTGAGGAATTTGATAAAAATCCAAAGGACTATATGAATACAATTCAATATGAAAATGTGGAATTGTTAATTAAAAGAAGAAACGAAGTATCAAACTAGTAAGGGAGGTAGAAAGATGTATTGTAAAAAATGTGGAGGACAATTAGAAGAGGACGCACTTTTTTGTGGCCATTGTGGTGCTAAGATAGAGAAGGAGGCGCCTGTGAAGCAAGAAGCTGTAAAGCAAGAGCCAGTAAGAGAAGCTGCACCACAGCAGGTACCACCAAAGACTGCTTCGAAAGCTCCAAAGAAAAAAATTAAATGGACCACTATTCTTGCTATTGCAGAAATTCCTGCTTTATTATTTACAGTGATTTTATTTGTCATTGTTGGGGCAAGCTGTTATAGCTCGAATCGTATTGCAAAAGCTCAGTTCGTACATACCATGAATGGAGATTGGGACAAGGTTTATAAGAATTTAGAGGTAGAGGAATCAAAATTTATCAATAAAGAGCAGTTTGTAAAGGTGATGGAGAAAACACCAGTGATTCCTTGTACGGATTATAAGGTAATCAAAGGAAATAATATGAATTTATCACAAAATGATACAAAAACGGTTAACATTGGTTATGCGTTAAATGGGAAAAAGGTAGTGAACAATAATTTTGATGGATATTATTCTGTTACCTTAGAAAAAGGGAAGATTGGAAAGTGGTTATTATTCCCTAACTGGAAGATTAGTGCAGATAATTATATTGTGAAAAATTGTATGTTTACAGTGCCGAAGGGTGCGACTATTACAGTCAATGGAATTAAGCTAGATGAAAAGGATGGAAAAACCACCAATTCAGATGTGGACTGTGACAGCTATACAGTTCCTGAAATGTTTGTGGGAACCTATGAAGTCAAGGTAAACATGGATAATATGGATGAGGTTACAATGAACTTTTATAATGGTAGTGGAAATTATTTCCAATTAGATTCTATGCTACCAACGGATGCTTATTTAGAAGAGATAGGACAAAAAGCTGCAAAGGATTTAGAAACCATTTATAATACAGGCTTTCAGTATCAGCCATATTCTAACATTGCAAGCTTATATGCCAAGGATGCAGATGATAGTATTGAATATAATTATTTTACAGAGTGGGTTTCTGATTATGGTGTAACCAATGTAGAGGTACAGGGGGTGACGCCTACTGTAAATGCCTATGTAAGTGACCAGCTACATATTGAAGTTACCTTAAATTTTCCATATAGGATTGAGTATATTGAGACTGACTGGTGGGATGGAAGCAGAACAAAAAAGACGAAGCAAAATACAGGAAATGCAAAGTTTAAGTATGTGATAGAGGGACAGGAGCTTAAGCTACAGGATGCAGACTATCATGTTTTGTCTACCTACGGTACCACTGAGCCTACTACTGAAGCCACTACAGAGGAGGTTACCACAGAGGAAGAGGTAGCTACAGTTTCTCCTTTAGTAGTGATTGATGCAGGGCATCAACAAAAGGGAAATTCAAATCTTGAGCCTATTGGGCCAGGAGCCAGCGAGAAAAAGGCTAAGGTTGCTTCTGGAACCTCTGGGGTAGCCTCGGGTCTTAAGGAATATGAGTTAACCTTACAGGTTTCCTTAAAGCTACAAAAGGAGCTGGAAAAAAGGGGATATCAGGTTGTTATGGTGCGTACTACCAATGCGGTGGATATTAGTAATGCCCAAAGAGCAGAAATTGCCAATGAAAAACAGGCGGAGGCTTTTATAAGAATTCATGCTAATGGCTCAGAAAATAGTAGTGTATCGGGTATGATGACCATTTGCCAAACAAAAAGCAACCCCTATAACAAAGCGTTGTATGAAAAAAGCAAAGCCTTATCTACAGCGGTGCTTGAGGAGGCAGTAAAAGCAACTGGGGCAAAAAAGGAAAGAGTCTGGGAAACTGATTCTATGAGTGGAATCAATTGGTGTCAAGTGCCTGTCACTATATTTGAAATGGGGTACATGACCAATAAAAATGAAGATTTAAATATGGCATCTGACGCCTATCAAGACAAAATAGTCACAGGAATTGCCAATGGACTAGATGAGTATTTTGGAAGGTAAAATAGGAGAAAAAAAGAAATCGGGTCTAGTACCCGATTTCTTCGCCTACTAAGATAATTTGAATACGTCCTTTGATTCTAGAAGCCCTGGTGGTAACAATGTGGCAGCACATGGTTTCTTCGTTTAAGCATTCTGCGCAGGTAGCTAAGCTTCCACATGGAGTACTAAGATTAAGGCGTACAGCATTTTGTGGGCAAGCAATTTGTCTAATACGTTTAATGGCTGTGTCTACGTCAGGGCACACTTTATTTAAGCTGGCAACCACTACCACTTGCTTTGGTCCGTGGATTAAGCAGGCAACTCGGTTACCACTTCCATCAATATTTACTAGCTCTCCAGCAGCAGTAATGGCATTGGCACTAGTAAAAAATACATCACTAGTCACAATTTTTCCAAATAACTCTCTTTTTTCCTCTTCTGTTTTGGCACTGGCTCTATCGTAAACAGTAAAATCAGAAGAAGCAAGCGCTGAAATTAAACCAATTTCTTTTAAAGATTCAGATCCGCCATAGGATACACTACAATTAGGTGTAAGGAAAGAATACGCCTTTTCTAAGGCTTCCACCTTTGTAGGACAATAGCAGGCTCCGAAGTTGCGCGCTTCCATTTTTTTAATGAGTTGTTTTGCTAAGGTTTCATAATAGGTTTCCTTTGGTGTCATAATAATCGCTCCATTCTTATATTGTATATTTTCTATTCCCTATTCTACCAAAAATCCCCCACAATTGCACTATTTTTGTGTACAAAAGGCTATGACACACCCAATTTCAAAAAAAACCCTGCCTTACTTGAGTTTTTGTGCAAAATAGGATATAATGCTAAAAAGGTTCGCATTGTTTTATGTGATCTTTTTATGAAAGATAGGAAGTTGGAAATTATAAGTGAAATCATTATATATAGCTGAGAAGCCAAGTGTTGCCCAAGAATTTGCTAAGGCATTAAAATTAAATACAAGCAGGAAGGATGGATACCTAGAAACAGAGGATTCCATTGTAACTTGGTGTGTAGGACATTTGGTTACTATGAGCTATCCTGAATGCTACGACCCGGAATTAAAAAAGTGGAGCTTAGAAACGCTTCCCTTTTTGCCAAAGGAATTTAAATATGAGGTTATACCAGGGGTAAAGAAACAATTTGACATTGTAAAGGGCTTACTAAATCGAGAGGATGTGGGTGTAATCTATGTTTGTACCGATTCTGGACGAGAAGGAGAATACATTTATCGTTTGGTAGACCAAATGGCACAGGTGGGAGACAAAGAAAAACGGCGGGTATGGATTGATTCTCAAACAGAGGAGGAAATTCTTCGAGGAATCAAAGAGGCGAAGCTGCTAAACGAATATGATAACTTATCGGCTTCCGCATATTTACGAGCAAAAGAGGATTATTTAATGGGAATTAATTTTTCCAGAGTATTAACCTTAAAATATGGTTGGACCATTTCTAATTTTCTAAAATCCAGTAGAAGTACTGTAGTTGCAGTAGGACGAGTTATGACTTGCGTGCTAGGTATGGTTGTAAAAAGAGAACGAGAAATCAGAAGCTTTGTAAAAACCCCCTTTTATCGGGTGTTAGCCAAGCTTTCTCTAGGAGAAAAGGAGTTTGAAGGAGAGTGGAGAGCAGTAGAAGGCTCAAGATATTTTAATTCTCCCAAATTATACAAAGAAAATGGCTTTTTAAAGGAAGAGGATGCTAAGGAGCTCATATCCATTGTTTCAGCAGGTTCACCTTTAGAAGCACAGATTGTAAAAATCGAGAAGAAAAATGAAAAGAAAAATCCACCTCTTTTATATAACCTAGCGGAGCTACAAAATGAATGCTCTAAGCAATTTAAAATTAGCCCGGATGAAACGCTAAAGGCAGTACAAAATCTATACGAAAAGAAGCTTTGTACCTATCCTCGTACCGATGCTAGAGTGTTATCTACCGCTGTAAGTAAAGAAATTTACAAAAATTTAAATGGACTAAAAAATTATTCTGTCGTGTCAGAGCATGCTAAGGCGATTTTAGAAAAAGGTAGCTATAAAAACCTTGCCAAAACTAGGTATGTGAATGATAAGCAGATTACAGACCATTACGCAATTATTCCAACAGGACAAGGGCTATCTGCTCTTAGTAGCCTTTCGGAGCGGGAAACGAAAATATACGAAACCATTTGCAGAAGGTTTTTAAGCATATTTTATGACCCAGCAGTTTATCAAAAGGTAAATTTACAGGTAGAGCTTGGGCAGGAAAACTTTTTTGCCAGCTTTAAGGTACTAAAGGAGGAAGGCTACTTAGCAGTGGCAAAGTCCTCTTTTCAAAGGAAAAAGGATAGTGAAGAAGAGGGCGAGGAATTAAACGAAGAGTTTATGAAGCAACTAAGTGCACTAAAAAAAGGTGGTAGATTACCAGTAAGTGACATATTCATAAAAGAGGGAGAAACGACTCCACCGAAACGATATAATTCCGGTTCTATGATTCTTGCTATGGAAAATGCAGGTCAGCTCATCGAAGACGAGGAATTAAGAGCCCATATAAAGGGAAGTGGAATTGGTACTAGTGCAACCAGAGCAGAAATTTTAAAGAAATTAGTGAATAATCAATACATTGCTCTCAATAAAAAGACTCAGATTATTACACCTACTCAGTTAGGAGAAATGATTCATGATGTGGTGTACTGTTCCATTCAGTCGTTGCTTAACCCAGAGCTTACCGCAAGCTGGGAAAAGGGCTTAAGCTATGTGGCAGAGGGCACTATAACAGAAGAAGAATATATGGTAAAATTAGAAAAATTTGTATCTAGTCGAATTGAAGGCGTTAGAAATTTAAACAATCAGTCAATGCTAAGAAATCAATTTGAAAAAGTTGCAGTTAATTATAAAAAATAAGAATGGAGGCTTATTATGTGTGGTATTGTAGGTTATATTGGAGAAAAACAAGCAGCACCTAAGTTAATGGAGGGGCTAACTAAGCTAGAGTATCGAGGCTATGATTCAGCAGGAATCGCAGTTTATAACGAGGGAAGAATTCAGCTTGAAAAGGCAGAGGGAAGACTTCAGGTATTAAAGGACTTAACCCATAATGGAGAAGATGTACAAGGTGTCATCGGAATTGGACATACAAGATGGGCAACCCATGGGGCACCATCTGATGTGAATGCCCATCCTCATTGTAATAAAGATAAAACCATTTCCATTGTACATAATGGAATTATTGAAAATTATCAACAGCTAAGAAAAGCATTACAAGAAAAGGGCTATGAATTTCAGTCAGAAACTGACAGTGAAGTAGTAGTACAATTAATTGACTATTACTACGAAGGCGACCTAGTGGAAGCGATGAATAAGGTAATGACAAGAATTGAAGGCTCTTATGCCATTGCAGCCATTGCCACAAAGAATCCAGACCAAATTGTAGCAGTAAGAAAGGATTGTCCTCTTGTAATTGGACCATCTAAGGAAGGTAATTTCATTGCGTCTGATGTAACCGCTCTTTTAAAATATACAAGAGATGTTTACTTTATTGAGGACAACGAAATTGTTAGTGTAACAAAGGATAAAATCGAAATTCTAAATCGTGATTTAGAGCCAATTAAGAAAGAATTAACTACTATTGGTTGGGATGTAAGTGCAGCAGAAAAGGGTGGATATCCACACTTTATGTTTAAGGAAATTGCAGAACAGCCAAAGGCCTTTAAGGATACAGTAAATCCAAGAATTCGTGATGGAAAAATTGTCATTGATGAAGTACATTTATCAGAAGAAGAAATTAAAAACCTTAAGAAAATTTATTTAATTGGTTGCGGATCTGCATACCATGCAGGGGTAGTGGGAAAATATGTCATTGAAAATATGAACAGAATTCCTGTAGAGGTAGATTTGGCTTCAGAATTCCGCTATCGTAACCCAATTTTTGAAGAAAATTCCATTGTAATTGTAATTAGCCAATCAGGAGAAACTGCAGATACCTTAGCGGCTCTTAGAGAAGCAAAGAAAAATGGAATTAGAACACTAGCCATTGTAAACGTAGTAGGAAGCTCCATTGCAAGAGATGCCGATGATGTAATTTATACCTGGGCAGGACCTGAGATTGCAGTTGCAACCACTAAGGCTTATAGCACCCAGTTATCAGCTCTTTACCTACTTTCTATGTATTTTGGTCAGGTAAGAGGCAATATTTCTACTGAGGAAGAGCAAAAATTAATTAGCGAGCTAGAGACAATTCCAGAGAAAATGAGTAAAATTCTTGAAAATGAAGAAAAAATCCAATATTTTGCCTCAAAATATGTAGGCGCAAAGGACATTTTCTTTATTGGACGTGGAGTAGATTATGCGGCATCCTTAGAAGGCTCTTTAAAATTGAAGGAAATTTCCTATATTCATTCTGAGGCATATGCAGCAGGAGAATTAAAGCATGGAACCATTTCCTTAATTGAAGACGGAACCTTAGTTATTGCCCTTTTAACTCAAGAGCATCTTTATCCAAAGATGATTAGTAATATGGTAGAGCTTAAGGCAAGAGGGGCATATGTTCTTGCGGTTACCAACGAAAGCAATAAAGAAGTAGAAAAAACAGCAGATTTTGTATTCTATGTACCAGATACCGCTTCCTTATTTGCACCATCCTTAGCAGCCCTTCCACTTCAGCTATTTGCTTACTATGTAGCAGTAGGAAAAGGCTGTGATGTAGATAAGCCTAGAAACCTTGCAAAATCTGTAACTGTTGAATAGGAAGGTCGTAAGAAATATGTTAAAGGAAATACAAGTAGAGGCTATGTTTGATTTAGAGCAAACCATAGCAGGAGAATTTTTAAAAAGCTTTTTATATCCTTGGGAAGCACTTCCAAAGATTCATGATTTTATTTTAGAGCTTGGTCCTACCTTATCTAAGGAGGAATATGACTATATGGGCGATAATGTGTGGATTGCCAAATCTGCACAGGTGGCAAAAAGTGCCAGTATTACAGGCCCGGCTATTATTGGAAAAGATGCGCAGGTAAGACACTGCGCATTTATTCGGGGAAATGCCATTGTAGGAGAAGGTGCAGTGGTAGGCAATTCCACAGAGCTTAAAAACGTAATTTTATTTAATAAAGTGCAGGTGCCACACTATAATTATGTAGGCGACTCTATTTTAGGATTCAAGGCTCATATGGGAGCAGGCTCTATTACTTCTAATGTAAAATCCGACCAGACCTTAGTAGTGGTGAAGGATAAGGAAAAAGAGCTAGAAACTCATTTGAAAAAATTTGGAGCTATTTTAGGTGACCATGTAGAAGTGGGTTGTAACAGTGTATTAAATCCAGGCTCGGTAATTGGAAAAAATACCAATATCTATCCACTTTCTATGGTAAGAGGTGTAGTTTCACCAAATAGCATTTATAAACATGCGGGGGAAATTGTAGAAAAGAAATAAAGGAGAAACCAGCATGAAAAATAAAAAGGTTATCCTAGGAGCTGCTTTTCTTGCTGCAACAGTTTTCATTGCAGGCTGTGGTAAAAAGGAGCTTACAAAGGAAGAAGTAAAAAATAGTGAATATTACAAGCAATTACAGGTGCAATTAAAGGAATCCAAGGAAACGGTGGATGAGCTTAAGGAACAGCTTGCCATCGCAAATGAAAAGACACCAAAGGAAAAGGAATTAGATTCTTTAATAGAGAAGCTTAGTAGAGACAGCTTTATTAAGTTTGAAATTTCCAATGAAAAGGAAACTGTATTTGTAGAAGAAAAAGGTGTATATTCTCTAGCTAATGATATGGCATTAAGTGCGGCACAAATCACGAGATATTCTGTGGATGACATTAAGCTAAATTATGGAAAAGCATATCACTATGTACTATATGATGAGGATAATTCTATTTTTGAAATAGATGTGTATCATGGGGATTTTATTGTGTTTGAGGATTATCCTGATATGGTATTTTACTCTCCAGGCGCTGGTACAATAGGAGATGCTTACATCAAACAAAGTGATAGTATGCCGGCCTATAATTCATTTCAGATTATGACACTAAGTCAGCTTGTAACAGAAAATAATAAATGCTATTTTGGCAACAAAGCAAAGGCGTTAGGACAAGCAATTTTTTCTATGAGTAAAAAAAGGGTAAAAGAAGAGAGCATAGAAGAAAATGATAAGAAGGTAAAGAAGCAATATATCTTTCATTATTATGGAAAAACAGTAAATTGTAATTTGTATAGTAGCTATATTGAAATTATCGATGACAATAAAAATATTTGGTATCAGGTATCAAATGAAGATATAAAGGGGATTTATACCCTATTAAAAGAGAATTCTTAACTAATAATGAAAGGTTTTGAAAAATTATATCAAAAAATAGTAGACGAATCGCAATGTTTATGAGAAAATAGAAATAGTGAGGCAACAAAGTTGCCTGTAATTTAATATTTCATAACCGAAAGGAGTTTCAACATGATTTATTCACATGAAGTAGAACAAATGTGTCCAGTAGCACAAGGCGTTAATCACGGTGCAGCCCCAATTCCTGAAGAGGGAAAATGGGTAAAATCCACACAAATTTCTGATATCTCAGGTTTAACACATGGTATCGGTTGGTGTGCTCCACAACAAGGTGGATGTAAATTAACTCTTAATGTAAAAGAGGGAATTATCCAAGAAGCACTTGTAGAAACAATCGGATGTTCAGGTATGACTCACTCAGCAGCTATGGCTTCTGAAATTTTACCAGGAAGAACATTACTTGAAGCATTAAATACTGACTTAGTTTGTGATGCTATTAATACTGCAATGAGAGAATTATTCTTACAAATCGTTTATGGTAGAACACAATCTGCATTCTCAGAAGGTGGACTTCCTATCGGAGCAGGTCTTGAAGACTTAGGAAAAGGATTACGTTCTCAAGTTGGTACTATGTACGGAACACTTAAAAAAGGTCCTCGTTATCTAGAAATGGCTGAGGGTTATGTAACAGGTGTTGCATTAGATGAAGATGATCAAATCATCGGATATCAATTCGTAAACTTTGGAAGAATGATGGATTTCATTAAAAAAGGTGATGATGCAAACACTGCATTAGAAAAATCAAAAGGCCAATATGGTCGTGTTGATGACGCTAAGAAAATTATTGACCCAAGAGCAGAGTAAATAGGAGGTAACGAATAATGGCTTTATTTGAATCATATGAAAGAAGAATTAAACAAATCAACGAAGTTTTAAATAGCTATGGAATCGCTTCTATTGAAGAAGCTGAAAAGATTACAAAAGATGCTGGATTAGATGTATACAATCAAGTACAAGGAATCCAACCAATTTGTTTTGAAAATGCAAAATGGGCTTACACTGTAGGTGCTGCAATTGCAATCAAAAAAGGTTGCAGAAGAGCTGCTGACGCTGCTGCTGCAATCGGTGAAGGTCTTCAAGCATTCTGTATTCCAGGTTCTGTTGCTGACCAAAGAAAAGTAGGTCTTGGACATGGTAACTTAGGAAAAATGCTTCTTGAAGAAGAAACTGATTGTTTCGCTTTCTTAGCTGGACATGAATCTTTCGCAGCTGCTGAAGGTGCAATTGGTATTGCTGAAAAAGCAAACAAGGTTCGTAAAAAACCTTTAAGAGTTATCTTAAATGGTCTTGGAAAAGATGCAGCACAAATCATCTCAAGAATCAACGGATTTACTTATGTTGAAACTGAAATGGATTACTATACTGGAGAAGTAAAAGAAGTATTTAGAAAAGCTTACTCAACTGGTCTTAGATCAAAGGTTAACTGCTATGGTGCTAACGATGTAACAGAAGGTGTTGCAATCATGCACAAAGAAGGTGTTGATGTTTCTATTACTGGTAACTCAACTAACCCAACTAGATTCCAACATCCAGTTGCAGGTACTTACAAAAAAGAATGTATCGAACAAGGTAAGAAATATTTCTCAGTAGCATCAGGTGGTGGTACTGGTAGAACACTTCACCCAGATAATATGGCAGCAGGTCCTGCTTCTTATGGTATGACAGATACTATGGGACGTATGCACTCAGATGCTCAATTCGCTGGTTCTTCATCAGTTCCTGCTCACGTAGAAATGATGGGACTTATCGGAATGGGTAATAACCCAATGGTAGGTGCTACAGTAGCAGTTGCCGTAGCTGTACAGGAAGCAGCAGACGCTGGTAAATTCTAAGAAGCTTGGCGCTTCTTTATAATGAAGAGGGCTTGTAAGGACAAGCCTTCTTTTCAAAATATTTAAATTTTTTATATGAAAATGCGTCGTAAGACGTACAATAATTAGTTTGTATTACAAACTTTTAAGTGTCGTTTAACGACACTTTTTTTAATCAATAGGAAAGTGCTCGTATGTAGTGGAAAAAAGTGTCGCTGCAGGGCGACACTTTTTACTAATATATAAAAATATAT
>JAFPBJ010000055.1 GCA_017390525.1 Lachnospiraceae bacterium
ATAAATCACAGTATCCTGCGACTCCTCTTGTGCCTTAGCATTACTTGGAAAATTGGCAATAGGCATAGACGCCATAATCGTAAAGATTAACAATATGCTCCATTTCTTTTTTGTGTTATTTTTCATACGCTTCTCCATTCTAGCATTGAATTTTTAATATGATACCTTTCCTGTTAATACTTCCTTTTTTATATATTGAAATGTTGCCTTTTGTCCTTTTTCGGCTAACATATGAAGCAATGTTTCTAGCAGCTTTTTTGTATCCTCGTGTAATAGCTTTCCATCTTTTCCATTTTCATAATACTGTAAAGGGAAATCATCCTGATAGGTTCCTTTATTATAATTTTGACTAGCTGCGATTCTATCTAAAAACATTTCCACTACATAATTTATCGGCATTTTTACAGGAATTAGTGTTTTACTTCCGTCTAAGCCATAATCCGTCCAGTATTCGTTGTGATGCTTATTTCTTCCCTTGTGGTGTAACCAAGCAGCAGAGTACCCCTTTTCCTGACGCTCCTGATTATTGGGACTTCTTGTACCCTGATAATATTTTGCTCCTACGCTAAATTCTGTCCAGGTATATTTTGACAGGTCGTGAAGCAATCCTTGTTTATATAAGCCTACTAAAAAGCAGTATTTCATTACTAAACATTTATGATTTGTAATGGTTTTAAAATGTTTGAATGGATTCATAGCTTGCTCCTTTCTGTCCCGTAGTATAGTCGTTGGTAAATGTCGCTAGTCTTTAGTAATTCCTCATGAGTTCCTGTTTCTTTTATGCCCTCATGGTCAATGACAATGATTTCATCTGCATCCTTTATCGTAGAAAGGCGATGCGCGATTACAAAGGTAGTACGTCCTTTTGCAAGTCTCGCAAAGGATTGTTGAATTTTCGCTTCAGTTTCATTATCTAATGCCGAGGTAGCTTCGTCAAGAATTAAAATTGGAGGATTCTTTAGTAAAATTCTTGCAATTGAAATTCTTTGCTTTTGCCCTCCTGATAAACGAATTCCTCTCTCACCCACTATTGTATCATATTTTTGTGGTAAACTCATAATAAAATCGTGAAGCATTGCTTCCTTGGCTGCTTTTATCATTTCCTCTTCACTGGCATTTACATTTCCATAAAGGATATTTTCTCTTATGGTACCTGGAAATAAAAAGACATCCTGCTGCACAATTCCCACATTTTCTCTAAGAGATGCTAGAGTAACATCTTTAATATTGATTCCATCAATGGTTATATTCCCTTCACTTACTTCGTAAAATCTTGGAATTAAGTGACATAAGGTAGTCTTTCCACCACCACTTGGTCCTACAATTCCAATGGTTTTACCTGCACTTACAGTAAGGTTAATATCGCTTAGTACCTCTTTTTCTCCTTCCTCAGCGTCCTCATAGGAGAAGGTAACATGAGAAAAGGTAACATCCCCTTTTACATTTTTAAGCTCCTTTGCTCCCTCTTTATCTGTAATATCTGGCTCTACATTCATTAATTCTACAAATCGCTTAAAGCCTGCCATACCACCCTCAAATAGCTCTACAAAATTCCCTAGTCTTCTTACTGGTTGCAAAAAGGAGGCTACATATAGATTGGCTGCTAGCATATCTACGACTGTCATATTTTTATTCATAATGAGTAGTCCCCCCACTAAAAGTACGAAAAAGCCGAAAAAGCAAGCTAAGGTTTCTACTCCTGCATGAAAGGTACCCATCGCCTTGTAAAAGCCGTTTTTGGAGTTTCTATATTCGTTATTGTCCTCTAAAAATTTTTCTAATTCATAGTCTTCATTGGCAAAGGCTTTTGCCACACGAATCCCTGAAATTGAGCTTTCTAGGGCGCTGTTAATATTTCCTGTCTTTTCCTTTAATTTTCGAGAGGCCTGTCCCATGTTTGTTCTCTTTTTTACAATAAATACTACTGTAATAGGAACCATGCAAAGTAAGACTAGGGCTAGCTTCCACTGTATTACAAAAAGGGCTGTAAAGGAACCAATTAACATAATAAGGGAAATAAAAATATCCTCCGGACCATGATGGGCAAGCTCTACGATTTCAAATAGGTCATTGATTAATCTAGACATAATCTGCCCTGTTCTAGTTTGGTCAAAAAAGGTAAAGGATTGCTTTTGCAAATGACAAAATAATTCCTTTCTTATGTCTGCCTCCATCCTTACTCCTAGTAAGTGTCCCCAATAATCTACGAAATATTGGCAAAGTGCTCGAAGCACATAGCATACTGTAATCACTGCCATAAGAAGGAAAAAGTATCGATATTGCTGATTGGGCAAAAGGTCATTTAAAATCACTCTTGTAGCATATGGGAATGCTAAATCAATCAAACAGATGAGCACAGCGCATACCATATCAATTAGAAAAAGCTTCCAATGGGGCTTATAATAGCTAATAAATCGTTTTATATAATGATTCTTTTGTTCTTTCACGGGATACCTCCATTACCCAAGGGTCCAGAAATTCAAGCCATCTTTACTGTATTCAATGGTTATTTTTTCTTTTTCCATAAAATCTTCTATGATTTCATGTACCTGATTTAAGGCTTCTTTCGTAGTCTCCCCTAAAGGTTCTAATTTAAAGGATTGTTGTCCACAAGCATCTCTCATATGCAGCTTAAAAGGGAGTTGTTTTTCTGTTATTTTTTGATTTAGTTCTATTACTTGATTCATACCAATAATTGTCATTTTCGTTTCTCCTTAACTAGTGTTTTTTTTATATATAATCTGCCTGCTTGCATGGCAGCTTATATATAAAAAAAACACCAACCCCGAGGCTCTTAGTCCTCAAAACTAGTGCTTTTAATGCGCCAACAGGGGCTCGAACCCTGGACACCCTGATTAAGAGTCAGGTGCTCTACCAACTGAGCTATTGGCGCATGTATGAAATTTATCTGATGTTAAGCTCTCACTCAACAAGCAAAATCTATTATATAATAGTTTGTTATAAAATGCAAGTGTTTTTTTAACGTATCTAAAACAAAAAATTAACATTAGGAAAAAGTGGCGTAAAATAGCCCTTTACACCACCTACATTCCCCTAGCCAGCAACACGCTTGCCACTACACTAACGAGGGTAGTCACCAACCCACCTGCTAGTACATATCTAGTTTTGGTTACTTTGGCTGCCATAAAGTATACGCTCATGGTATAAAATATGGTTTCTGTACAGCTCATTACAATGGAAACTGCCCTACCTACATAGGAATCAGGCCCAAATTCTTTAAAAATATCTAGCACCAGTCCCGTTGCTGCGGAGGAAGAGAACATTCTAACTAGTATAACTGGAAGCATGGGGGCTGGAATATTTAAGACACCCGCCATAGGCTTTAACCCTTCTCCAATTAAATTTAATAGGCCCGAATTACGAATGACACTCACCGCTAGAAAAAGTCCTACTAATGTAGGTGCAATAGAATATACAGTAAGAAAACCGTCCTTTACTCCCTTTAAAAATTCCTCATATACATTAATTTTTATCATAAACCCATAAGCTATAATATAAAAAAATATAAGAGGTATGATAAAGTCGGATAAATATAGAATAAATTTCAAGAAAAAAGCCACCCTTTTTGCTACTAATGTATGCAAATAAGAGTGACTTTTATTCCTATTTTTAACGTTTTACAGTAACTGTGCTATAAGAGCTATAATATTTCTTTCCATTTACAACGGTGTAAGCTCTTACTCTTACATAAATTGTCTTGGATTTTCCTAATTTCTTAAGAGTTACCTTTGTTTTATTTTTAGCTACTGTTACTTTCTTTACATTTTTATTAAACTTCTTAGAAGTAGAATATTGTACTTCGTAACCTGCTGCTTTTTCATTTTTCCACTGAATGGTAACTTGATTTTTACCCTTTTTCGCTTTTGCTACTTTTACCTTAGAAGGCACAGTGGCTACCTTCACAGTGGTATATTTGGTATATACGGTCTTATCGCCGACCTTTTGATAAGCATAAATACGGAACTGATATGCAGTACCTGGGCTTAGCTTAGGAACGGTAGTAGAGCTTGTAGAAGGGTTAGTAATTGTTTTTACTCTCTTCCATTTTTTACCGATGTATTGGTAAATAGCATATCCATCAGCACCCCCTACCTTTGACCAGGTTAGGGTTACTTTATTGGTATAGTTTTTACCAATTTTCACTTTTGCTACTTTGCTTTGGTTAAATGGCACGTTATTTGGAGTTTCTGTATTACCACCATTTTCTGTGCTACCAGTATTTCCTGTGTCACCACCTGGATTTGATGGAGTGATTTGAACAGGATCATTTGGATTTTCAATTGGTTCAATTGGTGGCTCTTCCTCTTTCTTAGGAGTTCCCTCAGTGGTAAATGCTGCTACCTCTGATTGCTCACCTTCATAGATTCCTTTTGCATCTGATACATAAGCACCAACCTTGTATTGATAACGAGTTCCTGCATTTAATGCTCCATCTACGAACGCACAGCTTTTTACTATAGCAATGTTAATCCAAGTCTTTTTA
>JAFPBJ010000056.1 GCA_017390525.1 Lachnospiraceae bacterium
AAGAAGAATTGAATCATTGAAACAGAGTGGTGAAGTTGTTGGTAACCGTACTAGAGTAAAGGTAGTTAAGAATAAGATTGCACCACCATTCAAAGAAGCAGAGTTTGATATTATGTTTGGAGAAGGTATCTCAAAAGAAGGAGATGTTCTTGATTTAGCGGCAAACTGTAATATTGTAAATAAAAGTGGGGCATGGTATGCCTATAAGGACAATAAGATTGGTCAAGGTAGAGAAAATGCCAAAACATTTTTAAAAGAAAATCCAGAGATTATGAAAGAGATTGAAGAGGCGGTTCGTGTAGAATATGGAATTATTCCAGAAGGTGCACAAGGAGTAGAAGAAACAGCAGCTAAGGATAAGAAAAAAGAGAAGGAAGATTAGTATGGTTATCACCCAACTTCTTCCTACTACGAAGAAGAGAACGAAAGTATATATTGACGAAGAATTGTATGGTGCCCTATATCCTAGAGAAATGAAAATGTTTCATATTACAGTAGATGGGGAGATTTCTAAAGAGGATAAAAAACAAATGGATGAGATTCTTCTAAAAAGAGGAAAAAGTAGAGCCTTATACTTACTACAACGAAGTGATAAAACGGAATATGAATTAAGACAAAAGTTAAAACAATCCTTTTATAATGAGGAAATAATCAATCAAATCATACAATATGTAGTATCCTATGGATATATTAATGATGAAAGATACGTAAGTCAGTTCGTTCAGTATAAAGCATCTAAAAAAAGTTCCAAAGAAATACAAATGAAATTGGCTGCAAAGGGAATCGCTAAGGAGAATACGAAGGAATTACTTAGTCAGGTAAGGGAAAGAGAAGCAGATACCATAAGAACTATTTTAAAAGGTCGAATTAAGGGAACTACCATATTAGATCAAAAAGAATTATATAAGCAATATTGCTATTTTATGCGTAGGGGATTTGCGTCAGAAGAAATAAAAAAGGCATTAGAAGAAGTGAAGGAAGATAGGGATTTTTTTAGTTGATTTACTAAATTACAGTAGAAATAGTAACACTTTTCGACATATTGCATAAAAAAACGGATACAACACTTGACATTATGATGAAAATATTATAAAATTTAGGTGTTGTATTTTTGTACAATGAAAACTAAATAAGGAGGTGCTCCTGTGATAGACTGTGTGATTACTGCTTTAGTGACTCTAGTTTTAACTTCGGCTGTTGCTTTCTTCTTTCATACAAGATACCGTAAGGGTTATGAAGAAAAGGTAGGAAGTGCCCAAGATAGAGCGAGAGAAATTATAGATGAAGCACTAGAAACAGCAAAGGCAAAGAAGTTAGAAGCTCTTTTAGAAGCCAAGGAAGAATCCCTACAGTTAAAGAATGAGTTAGAAAAAGAAACTAGGGAACGAAGAAGCGAAGTGCAACGTTATGAGAAGCGAATTCTTAATAAAGAAGAAGCTTTAGATCGTAAATCTGAGCAAATGGAAAAAAGAGAAGCTGGTCTTGCTAAGAAGGAAGCTTTATTAGAAGAAGAAAAAGCACAAGTTGAATCACTACACAATAAACAATTACAGGAACTAGAAAGAATTTCTGGATTAACCTCTGAACAAGCAAAAGAACATTTATTAAAAACTGTTGAAGATGAAGTGAAACATGAAACTGCAGTTCTAGTAAAACAACTAGAAACAAGAGCGAAAGAAGAAGCAGCAAAAAAAGCGAAAGAATACGTTGTAACAGCGATTCAGAAGTGTGCTGCAGACCATGTTGCAGAAGCAACAATTTCTTTGGTGCAATTACCAAATGATGAGATGAAAGGACGAATTATAGGACGTGAAGGACGTAATATTCGTACCTTAGAGACTTTAACAGGAGTAGATTTAATTATTGATGATACTCCAGAAGCAGTAATCTTATCAAGCTTTGATCCGGTTCGTAGAGAAGTGGCAAGAATCGCCCTAGAAAAATTAATTCTAGATGGTAGAATTCACCCGGCACGAATTGAAGAAATGGTTGAAAAAGCACAAAAAGAAGTGGAAACAATGATGCGCGAGGAAGGAGAAGCTGCTACACTAGAAATTGGTGTACATGGAATTCATCCGGAATTAGTAAGACTATTAGGTAAAATGAAGTTTAGAACTGGTTATGGTCAAAATGCATTAAAACATTCTATGGAAGTAGCTCAGCTATGTGGTTTATTAGCAGGCGAAATTGGTGTGGATGTTAGATTAGCAAAACGTGCTGGTTTATTACATGACATTGGTAAGTCTGTAGACCACGAAATGGAAGGTTCACATATTCAGATTGGTGTTGATTTATGTAGAAAATACAAAGAATCACCAATTATCATTAATGCAGTAGAATCTCATCATGGAGATGTAGAGCCAGAAAGCTTAATCGCTTGTATTGTACAAGCAGCAG
This sequence comes from Lachnospiraceae bacterium, assembly GCA_017390525.1. Taxonomy (GTDB): domain Bacteria; phylum Bacillota; class Clostridia; order Lachnospirales; family Lachnospiraceae; genus RGIG989. The sequence continues at coordinate 2,398 of JAFPBJ010000056.1, forward strand.
ATACAATTTCTGCAGCTAGACCAGGTGCAAGACGAGAAACCTTAGAAACCTATACTACAAGATTGAAACAGTTAGAAGATATCGCAAATGGGTTTAAAGGTGTTGATAAAACTTTTGCAATTCAGGCAGGTAGAGAAATTCGAGTTATGGTAGTTCCAGAACAAGTAAGTGATTCAGATATGATTTTATTAGCAAGAGATATCGCAAAGCAAATTGAAAGCGAGCTTGAATATCCAGGCCAAATTAAAGTCAATGTAATAAGAGAATCTAGAGCAATTGGATATGCAAAATAAGCTTATTTAATTGGAGAATAGATAGTAAGCCGATATGACATAAATTTTATGTTGTATCGGCTTTTCTTGTGTTTGTAGTTTTTTTCTTCTCTAATGAAAATGAAGATAATGTTTTAATTAAAAAATGACTGTACGAAAAAAAGTACTTGACAATATATATATATAATAGAGTGCGTGTCTTTTAAAACATAAAAATCTAAAAAATTTTATTAGAGGAGGAGAAACAATGAATTTAAAAGAAGCAAATCAAAAAAATGTATCCTTGAAAGAAAGGAGTATTGGTGTTATAATAGCCCTTGTCATGGCTTGTGTTGTAATGGTTGGTGGTGTGCATTTGCAAGCTGCATCTAAACATACTACAAAACCTTCGGTTTCTGTACATAGTGGAAATAAAAATCCATTTTATCATGACACAGGTAAGTGTACAATTTCATATTGTACGCGTCATCCAAAAAGTTTAGCAGGTGCTTCTAACGTTGGAGTAACATTAGAAGTAAAAACGAATGCGCCAAAAAGCAAAAAAGTATTTACAACGTATAATAGTACGGGTGTTAATCGAGAAGATTTTGCTTTTTGTGATTGGAATGATGGTTCAGTATCCATTACAGCGAGAACAATTGAAAAGGATAGTTATACTGCTCAAGCAAGATATATAACAGCAGATTTCTTTTGTTTGTCATGTCTAGCGGATGATGAAATCAAAGATGCAGAAAAATATAGTGATGTTACATCTTCGTGGAAATATGAAAAATAGTTAAAAGGAAAGTGCTTCAAAAGCAATAAAAATGTTTTTGAAGCACTATTTATTAGTTGAGGTTATTTATGTTAGAAAAAATAAGGTTTGTTTTAGGTTGGGTAAAATACAATCGCTCTATGACATTTGTATATATAACAGTACTAAGTTTCATTGCTTGTTCCAATTTATTGTTGATGCAATTTTTTTATAATGAAAGTACATATGATGAGAATGGGACATATTTTTACTGTTTTTACTTTGATAAAAGTATGAAGCTAGAAACTGCAGAAAAAATATTAAATGATTTAGATAAGTCAGGAATAGATGTGCTAGAATATGCTGTTGCAGTAGAAGAAGTAAAGGGTTATGAAAAAGCTGATTTATATGCAGTATGTTCCTATCTAGTTCTAGATGAAGAACAAAATAAAATTCGTAGCGAATATTTTAATTCAGGAAAATTTGAAAATAAAGCTAACACTTGTGTAGGAGATCAATATAACCAGCCTTTGGTGATAAATAATATAACATTTTCTCTTACAGGAGAGTATGTACCTAATATTGGAAATAGAGGCTGTGATTATTTAATTAACGCAAGTGATTATAAAAAATATATTTCAACGGTTGATGTGATTGAAGTTACATTAACAAAAAGGAATAGAGATGCGGTGGTTAAGGTCATCAATCAATATGATGCTAATTATTCTAGTGTATTTTCAGACGGAATTATGGAAAGTGGATTAAAGAGCATTAGGGATACAGTGATAGTATCAGCTGTTTTAATGCTTGTATCTTTTTATTCTGCATTAGCCTTTGTGGAAATGTTTGTTCATTTTCAAAAAAAAGATATTGCAGTTTTTTATCGATGTGGTGCAAAACAAAAGGATATTCAAAGAATGTATTTTGGAGAAGTCGCATTGGCAGGTGTTATTAGTTTTTTAATTGGAGCAATATTAGCTAATGTGGTAATTAAAATAATTGATTTTAATTATAATAAGTTAAATGCTTTGGTTTATGTGTTGGCATTTATATTTTATATGGTTGGATATCTGTTGGAAGCATGGATTTATATTAGAGTTACAGTAAAACATGTTAGTCATATTTTTAGTGATACAGATTAAGAAATGATTTTAGAAAGGTATATACAGGTGTAAGTTTGGAAGTGAACTTCCAAATATTTATTGGTGGCAATATTCCAAGTGATGCTTGTGATATGCTAGGAGGTATATATGAAAAAATTACAATATATCATCAAAAGTTTTTGGGTGGATAAAAGGGAAAATCTTAGAATTACTTTGTTTTCTGCTGTTATTGCTTTTGTTGGTCTTTTCTTTATTGCAAATATAAAGGATATAAAAAGTAATATAGTGATTTTTAATCAAGCAGATGATGTATATTTCTTTTCTTTATATAAAGCTGACGTCAAGGAAAAAGAGTTAAAAAGTAAAATGAATAAAAAAATTGGAAAAGTACACTCGGTCCCTTTTGTAAGTGTAGGTGTAAATAAGGAATATGCAGAATGTTATATTTACGATGATTATATTATGAAGCATTTAAATTATCAGTTTGCATCAGGAAGAGAAATTAGAACTGATAATGAAGTAATTATTACTTCTGAATTAGGAAAGAAGTACAAGGTTGGTAATACCTTTCTTTTGTCTGGAATTGATGAGAAAGGAAATAGTGTTGAAAAGGAAAAGAAGGTTTGTGGAATTCTAGAAAATGATATTATTTATTATCCTCATGGAGCAGGGGCTATCAATTATGATATGTTGGTAGTTCATGCAGGAAAAGATTTATATTATAAGAATGGTGTAATAACACTAGATAATTCGTATATAGGTAGTTATGTTATGGGGTTAGGAACCTATATGATTGAGCCGAAAGAAGAATTTCGATTTCAGCAAATAGAACAACAACTAGAGGATATTGGAGAATTATATAGTGGAAAAGAATTAATAGAAACAAATTTAGAAACTCTACAATATGATACAAATCAGAAAAAAGTATTTGTAATTGCTGGGGTGTCGCTAGGTTTATCTGTTTTTCTTGGAAGTATATATATTTCCATTATGAGAAGAAAAAAAGAATTTGGTGTTATGATGCTTTCTGGGGCTACTTTTATTTCGTCTATTGTGTTAATGAGGATGAATGGATTGATTTCAACTTGTATTGGAACAATACTAGGTGAAATAGGAGCAATATATTTAATAAAAAATGAAAATTTAACTGGAGAATTGCACATTAGTTTTGTTTTGCAAGTCTTTTTTGCGATTACGATTTTGTATGTGTTATGTTGTGCAGTGATACAGTGGATTTGGAACAGAAACGATATAATTGATTTAATAACAAAGGAGTAGCGAAGTGATAATTGAGTTAAAAAATGCAAAAAAAGAATATATAGATGGAAAAAATAAATCTATCACCCCTTTAAATGGTGTGAATCTTTCCGTAGAAAAGGGAGAATATGTAGCTATTATAGGACCTTCTGGAGCGGGAAAATCTACCTTGCTTAATATAATTGGTTGCATTGATAGTTTAACTTCTGGGGAATATAGTTTGGATGGGAAAAATATAGAATTCTACACCAAAAATCAACAAGCGGATATTAGAAACCAGTATATTGGATACATATTACAAAATAATGGATTAATATCTTATAGAAATGTATATGATAATGTTGCTATTCCACTCATGTTTAACAAGAAGGTAAAGAAAAAAGAGTACAAGGAGAAAATAGAAGCAGCGCTGCTCAGTGTAGGAATGCAAGATTATAGAAATAGACGAGTAAATGAATTATCTGGTGGAGAAAAACAACGAATTGCCATTGCGAGAGCACTTGTAAACAATCCAGATATTATTCTTGCAGACGAGCCAACAGGAGCTTTAGATATTAAAAATAAGGTATCTATTGTAGAATTGTTATTTCAGTTAAAAAGCAAAGGAAAGACATTACTTATGGTAACTCATGACATGGAAATAGCCAATGAATTTAAAATAAGATACTCTTTTACAAATGAGGGTGTTTTATCACAAGTAGGGGGAACGATATGCTAAAGTTAAATGAAGAAATAGAAGTTAATATAGAAGCTGAACAGAGAGATAATTTACAAACTAAAATAAGGGAGTTAGAGGAAGAGCTATTTCAAGAGGATGGGAAAATGGTAACAGCTAGAAAAGGGTTAGAGGGAATTAGGTCTGATTTTATTTTATCTTTCGTTTTTTTAGTAATGTCTCTAGGAATGTTTGTTTATTTAGCGGGTAATGTAGCTCCTTTCGTTGTATTATTTTTTAATATGCCAGTGGCTGCTATTGCAATTCTTGGTGTTATGGTGGGCTTTGTAGCACAAACTTATAGACTTTGTGTGAAGCATATTCCAATGTTTATATATTGTGAAAAAGCCAAAAGGGGGAAGTACACTAAGGATAATTACTATAGTCAATTTATGAGGCATAGTAAGAGAGTGAAGGAATTAGAACAGGAGTTAGAGGAATTAAAAAGGATGCTATCTAGTATATAGTGGAGAATACGAAAAAAATAGGAATAAAATGGCAAGAAGCAGGACGGCAGCTTGAAAGTAAGGTGCAAGCGTTTGGAGCCATTTTATTTTTTTAGATGCTTGTGTATCCCGTTTTGTAAATTCATAAAAACAATAGAAACTAATCAATACACTAAGATAAAAGGTAAGTATATCAAGAAATAATAAGTGAAAGCCCAAAATACTGGTATAAGTATAATAAATTACTGGAATTGCTAAAGTGCCAATTAGTATAGATAAGGGGTAGGTAGAGGAGATAATAGGGTTAGTTTTTTGGAATTTGTAATAAATGATAATATAATATATAAGCATAGGAAAAAATAAAAGCTTCATATGCTCCCAAGTAGATTCATTCACAGGCGTAAATAAACCTATGATTGTATTTTGGTTGCTCCAGTCATAGAAGAAATGAGCTAAGGTACCTAAAATTGACACAAAAAGAAAACCATAAAAACAGTAACGAAAAAACGTATCTTTGAAAAAACAATGTTTCATTATAAACTTCCTTTCCATTCTTATCATATTAGTAAAGCTATATGTAGAAAATGTGAAAATATTCAAATTGGTTATAAAAAATGAACTTTATATTGTATTGATATTACTTAACATATTAGGTGGAATTTGTAATAGACAATTTATAATACGTATGCTATGATATTTGTACTAAAGTACAAATAAGAAAGGGGAAAATATATGACAGATAATGAACTACTGCTTGCAATTTATAATGATATGCAGGTGATAAAAGGTGATGTAGAATCGGTAAAAAATAGTGTAGCATCAGTAAAAGGTGATGTAGAATCGGTAAAAAATAGTGTAGCATCAGTAAAAGGCAATGTTGAATCGGTAAAAATTGATGTGACTTCAGTAAAAGACGGAGCAGAATTAACTCAAAATGAAATAGAAGTGTTAAAACGAGATATTAAACATATTAGAAAAGAGTTAATCCGATTAAAAGCAATGGATGAGGCTATCTTTGATGAGGTTGAAAGAGTACATGATATATTAGAGGAACATAAAAACGATAATACAATTCATAGTGCCTAAAAAGTGTTATTTAAAAAGTGTAAAGTCTGAAAAAATTGACTTTACACTTTTTTGTTATAGGAAATTGCGTCGTAAGACGCACTAGAATTAAGAACTGCAAGCAGTTCTTTTTTATATAGATTACCCAAGTTAAATTTACCCAAGTTAAATTATATTAACAGATGTTAATATAATTTAACTTGAATTTGCCAAAACCTAAAGTTACAATATACTTACATTCAAATAAATGAAAAGGGAGTAGTTAAGGAGTTTACTCTGGATGTATTGTCAACATACCCGATTTATTAATCTGGCAATACATGCTCATTCATTATTAGTGATGAATTTGTTACAAGACTTTTCGTGTAAAATAAAATTTTACGCGAAAGGTCTTTTTTCTTTTCAGAATATTAATCAACAAGGAAATGGAGGATGTATATGAAGCAGTGGTATTGTACAAATCAGGAAGAGGTTTTGAAGCAATTTATGGTAGATAAAGAAGGGCTATCAAAAGAAGAAGCAGAAAAAAGGCTAGATGCACATGGTAGGAATGTATTAGTGGAAGGAAAAAAGAAAGGAAGCTTGCAGATTTTTTTAGAACAGTTTAAAGATTTACTAGTAATCATTTTAATGATTGCTGCGGTAATATCAGCATTTTCTGGCAATTTAGAAAGTACAATTGTAATTATTGCAGTCATTATTTTAAATGCAATCTTAGGAACAGTGCAGCATCAAAAAGCGCAAAAATCCTTAGAAAGTTTAAAATCTTTATCATCCCCTAATGCAAAAGTAATCAGAGATGGCATAAAGCTAGAAATTCCGTCAGAAAAGGTGGTGCCAGGAGATATTTTGGTACTAGAAGCAGGAGATTTTGTGGCTGCAGATGGAAGAATCTTAAACAATTACTCCTTACAGGTAAATGAAAGCTCCTTAACAGGAGAATCACAAAATGTTGATAAATCGGAAGATCAGCTTATGGAAGACTTACCTTTGGCGGACAGAACCAACATGGTATATTCCGGAAGTCTTGTTACATATGGTAGAGCGGTAGTAATCGTAACAGAAACTGGTATGAATACAGAGATTGGTAAAATTGCAGCTTTAATGAATCAGACGAAGGAAAAGAAAACACCACTTCAAATTAGCTTAGATCAGTTTAGCAGTAAGCTTGCAATGGTAATTATGGCAATTTGTGCGGTAGTATTTGCGCTTAGTATCTATAGAAAAATGGCTCTTATGGATGCCTTTATGTTTGCGGTGGCATTAGCAGTTGCAGCCATTCCAGAAGCCCTAAGCTCTATTGTAACCATTGTACAAGCTATGGGAACACAAAAAATGGCAAAGGAGCAGGCAATTATCAAAGAATTAAAGGCAGTGGAAAGTCTTGGGTGTGTTTCTGTCATTTGTTCCGATAAAACGGGAACTTTGACACAAAATAAAATGACAGTAGAATATGTATATATCAATGGAAAAACCATTAAACCACAGGAGCTTGACATTACAAGCCAATTACACAGATATTTATTATATGATGCAATTTTAACCAATGATTCTTCTATTGTAGAAGGAAAAGGAATTGGGGATCCTACAGAATATTGCTTGCTGCAAATGGCTGATGAGGTAGATGTTTCTATTGAAATTATTAGGGAAAATTTACAAAGGCTAGAAGAGCTTCCTTTTGATTCGGATAGAAAGCTAATGAGTACAAAATACAAGCTTCATGGAGTGCCTACTGTTTTAACAAAAGGTGCATTAGATGTACTACTTAGTCGTACAACCTATTTTCAAGATGAAAAAGGTGTGCATGAAATGACCTTACAAGAAAAACAAGAAATTATACTAAAAAATCAAGAATTTTCGGAAAATGGTCTTAGGGTGCTTGCTTTTGGATACAAAGAGGTAGAACCAGAAGAGGTACTTTCCCTAGAAAATGAAAATGGATATACCTTTCTTGGACTTGTGGCAATGATTGATCCACCAAGACCAGAGTCTAAGGCTGCGGTATTAGATGCCAAAAGAGCAGGAATGAAGCCAATTATGATTACTGGCGACCATAAAATTACTGCCACAGCCATAGCAAAGGAAATCGGTATTTTTGAAGAAGGAGATTTATCTGTGACAGGTATGGAGCTTGATAGTATGAGCGAGGAAGAGTTAGATGCAATCATAGAAAAAATCTCTGTATATGCAAGAGTTTCTCCAGAAAATAAAATTAGAATTGTAGATGCGTGGCAAAAAAAAGGAAATATTGTAGCTATGACAGGAGATGGAGTAAATGATGCACCAGCCCTAAAAAAAGCGGATATAGGAATTGCAATGGGAATTACAGGTACAGAGGTTTCTAAGGATGCGGCGGCTATGATACTAGCAGATGATAATTTTGCTACGATTATAAAAGCTGTGGCAAATGGAAGAAATGTATATCGAAATATAAAAAATGCCATTCAATTCTTATTATCTGGAAATATGGCAGGGATTTTATCTGTATTATATACCTCTATTATGGCATTACCAGTTCCTTTTGCACCAGTGCATTTGTTGTTTATCAACCTTTTAACAGATTCCTTACCTGCCATTGCTATTGGAATGGAAAAACCGGAAAAAGAACTACTAAATGAAAAACCTAGAAACCCCAAAACAGGGATACTAACGAAGGAGTTTATGATAAAAATATTTTTACAGGGTGGATTCATTGCATTTTCTACCATGGTTGTGTTTCATCAGGGATTAGAAAGTGGAAATAAGATGGTAGCAAGTACTATGGCATTTGCCACCTTAACCTTAGCAAGATTATTTCATGGCTTTAATTTAAGAAGTGAACGCTCTATTTTTCAAATTGGATTTCTTTCCAATTTATATAGCTTAGGTGCATTTTTTGTAGGGGTGATATTACTGCATCTTGTGTTACTGGTACCATTTTTACAACGATTATTTGAGGCAGCTCCCCTTAATATGACCCAACTTTTTACCATTTATTTCTTTGGAGTATTACCAACAATTGTAATACAGCTTATGAAACTAATTTTTTTCTATAAAAAATATAAAAACAAATAGAGAAAAATGAGAGTTTTCTGTACTCATTGTATAAAATTGTGCGTTTTTAAAATATAAACTTGTAAATTGCTATGGTATGTATTAAAATAGAAGAAAAATTTTAAGGTGGTGCAACATGTCATTAACATTATCAAAAAAAGCACAGGCAGTAAAACCTTCTTCTACATTAGCAATTACTGCCAAAGCAAAAGAATTAAAAGCACAAGGAATTGATGTAGTTGGATTTGGAGCAGGTGAACCTGATTTTAATACACCTGACAACATTTGTAATGCAGCCATTGAAGCAATTAAAAGTGGCTTTACAAAATATACTCCAGCATCAGGAACAGTGGAATTAAAAGAAGCAATTTCTAAAAAATTCAAAGAATTTAATGGACTTGATTATAAACCAAACCAAATCGTAATAAGCAATGGTGGAAAACACTCATTAACCAATGTATTTACTTGTATTTTAAATCCTGGTGATGAAGTAATTATTCCAGCTCCATATTGGCTTAGCTATCCAGAAATGGTAAAGCTTGCAGATGGAGTACCTGTTACAATTTTAGCAAAAAAAGAAAATCAATATAAAGTAACAGTAGAAGAGCTTGAGTCTGTATTTACTGATAAAACAAAGGCAATTGTATTAAACACACCAAGTAACCCAACTGGTATGTTATATACAAAGGAAGAATTAGAAAAAATTGCAGCCTTTGCAGTAGAAAAGGATATTTATGTAGTATCTGATGAAATGTATGAAAATCTTGTATACGGAGAACAAAAACATATTAGTATTGCAGGATTAAATGATGAAATTTATAAAAGAACCATTACAGTAAGTGGTTTAGCAAAAAGCTATTCTATGACTGGTTGGAGAATTGGATACACTGGCTCAAGCGAAGAAATCGCAAAATTAATGGGAAGTGTACAATCTCATGCAACCTCAAATCCTAACTCTATTGCACAAAAGGCAGCAGTAGAAGCATTAAATGGACCACAAGACGCAGTGGTTGCGATGCGTAAGGAATTTGATGAGAGAAGAAAATACATGTTTGAACGTATTACAAATATGCCACTCGTTTCAGTAATCGAGCCAAAGGGAGCCTTCTATTGCTTTATTGATGTAGCAGATGTAGTGAAAAAGTCTTACAAGGGTGAAGTAGTAAAAACTGCAGCTAGAATGGCTGAAATATTAATTCAGGATTACAATGTAGCAGTAGTTCCATGTGAAGACTTTGGTGTAGAAGCGCATATTCGTTTATCATATGCCATTTCAATTGAACAAATTAAAAAAGGACTTGATAGAATCGAAACCTTTATAAAAGAATTACAGTAGGGCGTAAGATTTTATTGATACAATTTGAAAAAGGGTTTTTGCAAAAACCAAGAAATACACTTTGCAAAAGCCCTTTTTAATGGAAAAGAATGGAGAATAAATATGAAACAATTTGCAGTAATCGGTCTTGGAAATATGGGGTATGCCATGTTTGCAGGGGCACAACAAAAAATGGGAGCAGAAAATTTTATCGTATATGATGCAAACCCTGAAAAGGTAGAGTATGTTACAAAGCAATTTCAGGTGACTGCTGCAAACAATAATGCAGAATGTGTAAAGGATAGTAAATTTGTTGTTTTAGCTGTCAAACCACAGTACTATCAGGATGTGATTGATGAAATCAAAGATGAGATTACAGATTCCCAGATCGTGATTTCTTTAGCGCCAGGAATTACCATTGATAATTTAAAGGAACGTTTCGGAAAAAACGTAAGAGTGATTCGTATTATGCCAAATACCTCTGCTTTGATTCTAGAAAGCATGACAGCAGGCTGCTATTCAAAGGATGAATTTACAGTAGAAGAAAAACAACTTGCAAGAGAGTTTTTTGAGTCCTTTGGTGAATTTGAAGAAGTGGAAGAAGCTATGATGAGTGCAGTAGTTAGTATTAGTGGTAGCTCCCCAGCATACGCTTATATGTTTATGGAAGCCCTAGCAGATGGTGGAGTAAAATATGGCTTACCAAGAGAAAAAGCATATAAATTTGCAGCACAAGCCTTGCTTGGTTCAGCAAAAATGCTATTAGATACTAAGGAGCATCCTGGAAAATTAAAGGACAATGTATGTTCACCAGGAGGAACTACAATTGCAGCGGTAGCGGCTTTAGAAGAACAGGGCTTTAGAAATGCAATTTTAAAGGCAGTAGATGCTTGCTATGAAAAATCAGAAGGAATCAAATAAAAATTAAATCATAAACCTCCTTTTTCAAGCATAGAAATGGAAGGAAAAGGAGGAGATGATAAAGTGAGAGCAAAAAAAGAAGAATCCTATGTAAAAATAATTATATTTTTTTTAGGTTTAATGATAGGCACCATATATGCTAATTTTCTTTTAGTAGGACAAACTGTGTTGCTTCCTTATGAATGGAATTTTTTAGGCCAGATATCACAGTTTTCTAAGCACGAAATTGCAGCTTATATTATTCTAAAACGGATCAAACAATGTGCAGGGTGTGTTTTTTTAGGCTTATTCATTAGACCTAAAATTGTACTAATGGGAGTAAGCAGCTTATTTGGTGCGTTCCTTGGATGCTTTTTATCCTTAGGCACTATGGATAAAGGTTTTCTTGGGATGATACAGTGCTTGTTCTTTTTGATGCCGCATTATATTTGCTATTTGTTAGCCTTTTTTTGTCTGAATTATTTGACGACTAAAAAGGGGAAAGAAGAAGGAAATGGAAAGAAATGGAGTAGACTTATTCTGAGTGCTATTTTCATTTTTTCTGGGATTATGTTAGAAGGATATGTAAATCTTGACTTAGTTGGATTATTTTGCAAATAAAACATCTAATAGAAAAATAAGGAGAATCATACAATGGAGAAGAATCTTAATACACCAGATAGTTTGGCAGAATTAATGGTGCAATCGGGTGTAAAAAAAGCAAATACACCATTTTTAAAGGTGATTTTGCTAGGAATTATGGCAGGAGCATTTATTGCCTTAGGTGCCGAGAGTAGTAATTTAGCAGTGCACGGAATTAGTAATGTAGGAATAGCAAGAACCATTGCAGGACTTATGTTTCCTACAGGGTTGATTTTAATTATTCTTGTAGGTGGAGAGCTATTTACAGGGAATTGTTTAATTGCTGGTGCAGTAATTGACCACAAGGTACCTTGCTATCGCTTGATTACTAATTTAATATTAGTATATTTTAGTAATATGATAGGTTCTATATGTATTGCGGCTCTTGTGTACGGCTCGGGGCAATTTGATTATAGTCAGGGTGGACTTGGAGCATATACCATAAAGGTGGCAGTAGGAAAAGTGGGAATTGATGCTAATCAGGCAATTTTATCAGGTGTTCTTTGTAATATTTTAGTATGCTTTGCTATTATTGCAGCCTTTAGTGCAAAGGATGTCATTGGAAAGATTTTTGCAGCCTTTTTCCCAATTTGGGTATTTGTTATTTCTGGCTTTGAGCACTGCGTTGCTAATATGTATTACATTCCAGCAGGCATGATGGCAGCACAGAATCCCAAATATGTAGAAGCAGCACAAAGCTTATATGGATTGACAGAGGAACAAATTAGTAATTTATCTATCAGCGGAATGATTCATAATTTACTTCCTGTTACCATTGGTAATATTATTGGTGGAGCAATTTGCGTAGCAGGCTTTTATTATTGTATTTATATGATTCGCTGGGGAAAGAAAAAAGAAGAGAAGTAGTCATTTGGGCTACTTTTCTTCTTTTTTTGTTGGAATAGGAAGGGTACATATGAATTTAGTTTCTTTTTCGTCACTAAAGGCTTCTATTGTGCCTTGATGTAAACGAATGATTTCTTTTGTAATAGCAAGACCTAAACCAGAACCCCCTGTTTTAGAAGAACGGGAGGAATCTACTCGATAAAATTGTTCAAAAATGACACTTAACTTATGCTGAGGAATCATATCTCCTTGATTGGTAAAGGTAAGAATTAGATTCATATCTTCTTGTTTGGCACAAATAGTAATGGTGCTATGTGGGTAGCAATAGTTAATGGCATTTCTTAATAGATTGTCAAATACACGGGCAAGCTTATTTCCGTCTCCATAATATAGTAAATTGGATGCAATTTGGTCCGTTATGGTTAATTGTTTTTCCTCTAGCATAGGATAAAATTCTTCGATTAGCTGGCGAAGCATCATAGAAATATTAATGGTGGATTTATTAAGCTCAATATGCTGTAGGTTAAAACGGGTAATTTCAAAAAATTCGTTAATTAAATCCTCTAGTCGCTGTGCCCTCTCTAAAGTAATACCTACATATTTGGCACGAAGTGTGGTGGGAATATCAGGTTGGTCATTTAATAAGTTAAGGTAACCAATGACAGAGGCTAAAGGGGTTTTTAAATCATGGGCAAGATATACCACCAAATCATTTTTTCTCTGCTCACTTTCCTTTGCTGCTAAAGTTTTTTTCTGCATATCAGCATAAATATAATTAAGCTTTGATTCCATTTCGATTAAATCCTTAGAAAGCTTGATTTTTTCTACATTTCCCGTGAATAGTTGTTCAATTGCAATGTCAATTTGACTGAGTAAATGGGAAAAGTGGATAATAATGATAACAAAAAATATAAATAAAATTGCACATACGAAAAGGCATATAAGCAAGGTTTTGTTTTGGATAAAGGAGTCATATAAGCCTAATTTTTTTAAGAATAATCGAATATCCCAAGCAAAATAGTGGGAGTGTAAATATAGCCCTAAAAATACAATACAACCAGTTAGTAAAAAAACGGATATGATTTTTACAAAGGTTTTTCCAATAAAAGTGCGATATTTAATGTTCAATTTTATAGCCTACCCCCCAAACAGTTTTAATGAATTTTGGATTTCTTGGAGAATCCTGCATTTTTTCTCTTAGTCTACGAATATGTACCATAATGGTGTTGTTAGAATCGTAAAACTTTTGTTGCCAAACAGTTTCAAAGAGTTCCTCAGAAGAAATTACTCTGCCACGATTCTTAGCTAAATACCATAAAATGTCAAATTCCGTTGGAGTAAGAGATAGGGGCTTGTCATATAGGATACATTCGTGAGTGTCCTTATCAATAATAAGTCCGTTAAAATCAATACGACTCGTAGAAGGGGTATCTTCCTTTGAATTATGCTCGCTATAACGGAAATATCGGCGAAGCTGAGCCTTTACTCTAGCAACTAGCTCTAAAGGATTAAAGGGCTTGGTAATATAGTCATCTGCACCAATAGAAAGTCCTGTTATTTTATCCATATCCTCGACTCTGGCTGTTAGCATAATGATAGGAAAGGTAAAGGAGTTTCTAATTTCCTGACAAAGAGTAAAACCGTCAATATCAGGAAGCATTACATCAAGAATGGCTAAATCAAGGCTGTTTTCTTTGATGCATTGTAATGCATCAGTACCGTTATAGCATTTATATACTGTAAAGTCTTCGTTCTTTAAATAAACCTCTACTAAGTCAGCAAGAGGTTGCTCATCGTCTACAATTAAAATGGTTCCACGCATAGTGCTCTCCTCATTTCTTTTTTCTTTTCTTTCTATTATATAGTTCTCATTTTTTCAAAACAAGACATAAATCTTAAGAAAAACAAAAGATTATATGAAAAAAGTCCAACAGTGAAACAGAACTTTTCAGAAAATGTTTAGAGAAAAGAGAAAAACTTCAGATTTGTTTTTGTTATGCTTTTGTTATAGAGATAACTGAGTAATTGCGAAACGCAGTTCATAGTTTCTATAGTTGTACAAAATATACAATCCAATGCAGGCACGCTTGCGCTACATTGTCCCTCGTAACGGACACATAATGCGTCAAAATACGACGCATAAGTGCCGACGGGTACAAAGTACCTGCTTATGGAAATGTATATTTTATACAACTTATACAACAACATAGGTTTTTTGAGCGTTTTGCAAATGTCTCATAGATATAACAAATGGGAGGAAGGACAGAGATGGACAGTAGAAATGCGAAAAGAAGACGTAGTAGGAGAAAAAGAAGAAAACAATTAATGAGAAGAGGATGCGTTGTAATGCTTCTGCTTCTTTGCGTGCTTATGGTAGGACGGGCGAAAGTAAAACAGGAAAGAGAGCTTAGGGTGAATGCTTTTGGTAGTGGTAGGGTAGAACAGGAGCTACTAAAAAAGTACAAGCACAAAAAAGGGATTCAAACCATTGTAAAGCATTTAGATGAATATCCTGATGATGTAATAGAATTGCTAAGAAAAAATGAAGAGACCTATGATTTTGTAAGAAACTATTTAAAGGACCATAAAAATATAAAATCGAAACAATTAAAGAAGAGAAAAAACAACGAAATTCCAATGCTACAGCAATGGGACCAGGCTTGGGGCTACGATTCTTATGGAAATAATATAATTGCCATTAATGGCTGTGGACCTACCTGTCTTTCTATGGTAGCAATTGGTTTGTTAAATGATGAAGATTTGACACCTAATTATATTGCAGGTTTTAGTGAAGAAAATAGCTTTTATCAAGAAGGTGTTGGAACAAAGTGGGATTTAATGACCCAAGGGGCAAGCATGCTAGGACTTAAGTCTACAAAGCTTTCATTGGATGAAGCTAAAATAAAAGAAGAGCTAGAACAAAAACATCCTATTATTGCTACTGTAAGAGCGGGCGATTTTACAACAAAGGGGCATTTTATTGTAATTGTGAAATCAGTGGAAAAGGATAAAGTGATAGTCTACGATCCAAATAGTATTGCCAATAGTAAGAAAAAGTGGAAGCTAAGTAAAGTATTAGAACAAGTGAAAAATTTATGGGCGTTTGAAAAGGCGAATTAGTTCTTTTACTTTTTTAAAAATATGTGTATAATGAAAGAAAAAACATAGATTTTGGAGGTTTATCATGACATTAGAAACATTACAAAAAGATATGATTGCAGCAATGAAGGCAAAGGATAAGGTAAGAAAGGAAAGTATTTCTTCCTTGGTATCAGCAGTAAAAAAGGTAGCCATTGATGAAGGGGTAAGAGATAATATTACAGAAGAATTAGTAGACCGTGTTATCTTAAAAGAAGTAAAAAGCGTAAAAGAGCAGGTAGATACCTGTCCTGCTGAGAGAGCGGATTTAAAGGAACAATATCAGGCTACATTAGATATTATTAGTGAATATGCACCACGTTTATTAGATGAAAATGAAGTGGAAGAAATTTTAAAAACTAAGTTTGCTGAGGTAATTGCCACTAAAAATAAAGGACAGATTATGAAAGAGGTAATGAAGGAATTAAAAGGAAAAGCAGACGGAAAAGTAATTAATCAAGTAGTTGCAAAGCTTTGTCAATAGAAAATGAAAAAGATGGGCCTAGAGGGCTTATTCCCCTCCAGGTCCATCTTTTCTTGGTCTAGTAGATTCAGGTAGTGGTTCTACAGTATAATTAGATTTGTTAGTTTCTTTGTCTTTTGGTAAGTCTTCACTTGGAATATTTCCGTCATCATACACGTTTTTGGATTTGGTATTTTCTTCCATTTGTTTATCTCCGTTTTAGGTTCTCATAACTACAAGATATAGTGTATACCACTCAATGAAAATGATACATTGTTTAGATATTATTTTTTGATAGCATTTTTTTGTTTCTTAGAGTAAAATTATAGTTGGCAAGAAAACAAAAAATAAAGGAAGAGGCACGAAGCCTCTTCCAAATCTCATAAATAAATCTTATTATTAAGTTTGTTCAGAATTAATGATAAGGAGATATCTATGAGATGAATACTA
>JAFPBJ010000057.1 GCA_017390525.1 Lachnospiraceae bacterium
GTAACCTTTTCAAACTCTTCTTCTGATAGGATTGTTCTCTTTACTTCTGTGATTGTTTCAAAGCCCTGTTCTTTTAGACTATCTTTTAATCTTTCTTCCTGTTTGATAAACTGACGAGTCAGTTGTTTATAGCTTCCATCCCTTTCTTTGTATATGTCTTTCGTCTGTTGTAATGTTTCCTTTAATTTTTGCTCTTTTACGGTGATATCCTTTTGTTTTGTTTCTAATGAAAGAATATTCGTTTCGTTGGTTTCGTATAACTCCTTAATATTTTTCTCGTTAATATGGTTTGTTTCAAAAAAGCCTTCAATTTCTTTTATAATGGAAGAGAGTTCTTCTACATCTTTTCTTATTATTTCCTCATCATGATTGGTTTCATTTAGTTCTTCTTTTAGCTTAGAAAGACTTAAATGAAGGGTTTCTATTTCTTTTTCCTTAAAAATACGCTGTTCTTCTAGTTGTTCTCTTCTTTGCTCTTCTTGCTTTAAATGTTCTAATTCCTCCCCAAAGGATATCATCTGATATTCTTCTTTTTCTTCCTTGCAAGCCTTTATTAAAGAACTGATTTGTTGCTCTAGCTCTGTAATTTGTGATTCATAGCTTCTAATTTGCTCTTGTTTGTTTTCTTGTCTTGTCTGATTAATTGCTATATCGCTTTCTATTTGATGTAGCTTTTCAATTCGCTTATCTTGTTGTTTTCTCGATTCGTCAATTTTTGACTCAAGTTTCTCTAATTCTTGTTGCTTTTTGGAAAGTTCTGTCTCTATATCATCATTTTTTTTGTTGCTACCTTTTCTCGTAAGAGGGACAGTAATGAGAGTTCCACAAATGGGACAGTTGTCCCCCTGGTGAGTGTGTGCTTTCAACATTTCTGTCATTTCTTCTAGTCTCATTTGTGTAAAGTTGTCCTGTAGCCCTAATAATTGTTGTTTTAATTGCTCTTTCTTATCTTCTAGTTGCTCAATTTCTTCTTGGTGCTCTTTGATTTGCTTACTTTGTATTTCTTGTTTTTTTGTAAGTGCTTTTTGCTGCTCTTGCTCTGTTAAAAGCTGACTCCTACATGCATTCTCTTCTTTTATTCGCTCATTTTTTTGCGTTTCATATTCTTTTATCTTAGCTTCCTTTGACGCACCTTCTTCTACCATTCCTTTTCTTTTTAATGCTTCTCGAATGGTTGCGATACTTTTTTCTATACTTTCTTTTTCACTTTTTTTATTTTCTTGTTGCTTTAGTAGGTCTTCTTCTTGCTTTGCAAGCTGCTCCTTTGTTGTCTCTAATGCTGTTTGAGCTTTTATTTTTTCATTTAAGCTTGTAGTCTTTTCTTGTAATTTTTGTGCTTGTTCTACTCCTTGCTTATATAAATATCTCCGCTCTAGTAAAATTGGAGTTTGCGTAGCCACTTCCTTTTGTACCTGTAACAATTCTTCTGAAAGTAGACCATAGTCTTTTTCTAGCGTTGTAAATTTACTCTTTAACTCTTCTCTTTCCTGCTGCCTTTTCTCTAGCTCTTGTTCTATTTCCTCAAACTGAGTACAAAGCGGTAATACAATTTGGGCTTTTTGTGCACATTTTACTTTTTCTTCCAATCCATTTATATAGCTTCTTTGTTGCTCTAGTTGCTGTTTTTCTTCTAACAGTTCTTTTATTTCCTGTTGGGTTTTGATTTTTTCTTCTATTTTTAAAAGGTGTTTTGTTTGGCTTTCAATTTCTTCTAACTGAAGCTTATTTTCCTTTTTTAAGCTTTTCTTTTCCTTTTTACATTCTTGTAGTGCTTCCTCAGTAACCTCTATATATGCTTGTAATTCCCCTTCTTTTTTTTGCTGCTTTTCTCGCTCTCTTGCCATTTTTGCTTGTAATCTTAAGGACAATTGGTCTCCATACTCTTCTAAGCCAAAAAGACGTTCTAGCATATCCCGACGAGGTTTTCCTTCTAGTT
Organism: Lachnospiraceae bacterium; assembly: GCA_017390525.1. Lineage (GTDB taxonomy): Bacteria > Bacillota > Clostridia > Lachnospirales > Lachnospiraceae > RGIG989. Next base: position 1,937 of record JAFPBJ010000057.1, read on the forward strand.
TAAGAAAATCGCTGAATTTTCCTTGAGGAAGCATGACTGTTCTTGTAAAATCCTCAAGGGATAGTCCAATTAATTCCTTACATTGATTGGTAACTTCTCTTACCTTGGTGGCTAAAATGGTTTCCTCTCCATTCTTTTTATAAATAAGGCGACATTTTCCTGACTGAATTCCTTCCCCTGTTTTATCCCGTTTCATTTCTCTTTCTACAGTATAATCCCCTTCCTTTTGCGCCATTTTAAAGGTAAAGGATACATAGGCTGTTTCACAATTTACGTTAATATAATTGGTGCTTTTTCTTACAATTTCTCCATATAGGGCTAAGGTAATCCCGTCTAATATGGTAGATTTTCCACTTCCTGTGGGTCCAAAAATGCCAAATAAACCGTTGGCTGTTAATTTTGTAAAGTCAACGGTTTGTTTTTCTATAAAACTATTGATTCCCTGTAATACTAACTGAATCGGTTTCATTGTCATCCTCATTTCTGATTATGGTTAGAAATAGCTGGTATAATTCTTCATCCATTTCTGTTTGAAACTGGGACTTATAAAAGTCCTTTATTAATTCTTCCATAGGCAGTTCTCGATGAAAGGATTGCTCTTCTTTTTCCTCTTGCTCTGCTAAAATTGGCTCAATAGCAACAATAGAGTCCTTCCATTTTTTTAATTCCTTAATCTCCTCTTCTTTCATATAAGAGTCGGTCTTAATCTCTAAATATACCCAGCTATCCTCTTTGCTTGTCTCTTTGCATACCTCTAAGGCTTCTTGGTAATTTTCTAAGCGATATACCTTTATCGGTTTTGGATTAGGTAATTCTTTTACTTCAACTAGGGGCACTTCTTTTGGTGCTACTGTAATGATGTTACAGCTATTTTTATACTTACTTTCTCTTTTGTTAAAGGGAAGAATTGCTCCTGAATATCTTAAATTTTCCCCTAGCACCTGTGGCTTATGAATATGCCCTAGGGCAATGTACTGTGCCTTTTGTGGTAACAAATTCTTATCTACTACATAGGTTCCACCTAACTCAATGCTACGCTCTGAGCCTCCATTTTGACTTCCCTGTACAAATAAATGGCTTACTACTAAATTAATGGTGTCCTCCCTATAATGCTTTTCTAGCTGCGAAAATAATTCTCCTATTTTTTGTCCATAGGACTCCGCCTTTTTTTCTTCCTCTTCTTGTATTTCATATAACACATCATTTAGCCTTTTTTCACTGGGATATGGTAGCGTTAAAATAACTGCCCGCTCTTTTTCTACTTCGATTTCTAAATACCCTGCTCCTGCAGCTACTACCTGATGTTTGCCATATTGTCCTATTTCTATAGTAGTTTTTGGGTAGCCTATCATAATAATTCCATGCTCCCTTGCTAAGGGACCAGCACAGACTAAACGCTCTGGATTATCATGATTTCCTGATATTACAATAATCAGACGTTGCCCATGATTAGACATTCTTTTTAGTGTCTGATAAAATAGCTGTTCTGCTTTGGCAGGTGGATTCGCTGTATCATAAATATCTCCTGCAATTAATACTACCTGTATATTTTCTTTATTTACCAAATCTACTAAATAATCTAGCACTACTTCCTGCTCTTCTAGCCTGCTGTAGCCTTCTAAATTTTTCCCGAGATGCCAATCTGACGTGTGTAGTAGCTTCAACTATTTCACCTCTTATCCTTCCGTTGCCAAAAATCCGATTTTTTCCCAATCATCATTGTTAGGTATTTCTAACTGAATTTCTAAATTATCATAGGTTGCAGAACGAAATTGCTTTACCTTTCTAATCTCAATTCTTTTTATTTTGCCCGTTGTAATTTTTTCCCCTTTGCCATCGTAACAATCTACTTCCATAGCTACCGCAATTTCACCTCTGGCATTTTCTCCGTGCACAATAAATAGATTGTCCTTTTCTAAGGCTATATCATCAACATAAACTACATGCTTTTTTTCATGTAAAGCCTTTAGCATTTCTCTCATTTTAACGGTTTCTTTCGTTTCTTCTATATAAAAAATTTTGTGAAATAAAGACCGAATACTCATAGCAAGCCTCCACCGTTTTCAATTTCCTTCATTTTGCTTTTTAGACGTTGCCCTTCCTTTAATATTCGCTCCCGCTCAAGCTCTAATGTATCTATATTTCTTGCTAGGGCAAAATCTTTTGCAGATTCACTGTTACTGTGTAGCCACAAACGATACAAGGCATAACCCATTTTAGCAATCAAAACTATACATAATATAAAAGAAAGTATCAGTGCAAATAAAGTAAGAAGTGAAAAATAGCGATACATTAAGTAGCCGAAAAATCCTACTCCTACAAGGCATATTGCGTAAGCAAATAGCTCCGCCTTAATATAACCATACCGATTATCTACGCCCTTTAATTCATGCATCTTAGTGATATATTCATGCTCTAGCTTCTGATATTCTTGCTTTTGGTAAAATTCCTCTGCTTTTTCACTAATAATTTCCTCTTCTATCAGCTCTTTCATTTGTAATTCTTTTGTTGTTAACTGACTCAAAATAAACTCCCCTTTTTTCCTAACGTTTTTCCTTTATCATACACTGTTTTTTCTTGTTAAGCAATGGGATTTTTCTTATCATACTGGGGCTGTCGCACTAAGTGATTAGTGCACAGCTCCTTTTCTATGCAAAAAAATAACTGCCAGACCTCGAAAGAATCTGGCAGTTGGTGTAAAATATAAGTATGCTACTACCTATTAAATTACAAAAAGATTATACCCAAAA
>JAFPBJ010000058.1 GCA_017390525.1 Lachnospiraceae bacterium
ACTTGGTTTTGCCTTAGAATCTGGAATTCCTTATGGTACAGCCTTTGTAAAAAATTCCTATGTGGGAAGAACCTTTATTAAACCAAAGCAAAGCCAAAGAGAATCTAGTGTGCGTGTAAAATTAAATGTATTAAAAGAGGTAGTAAAAGGAAAACGTGTGGTAATGATTGATGATTCTATTGTAAGAGGAACTACTAGTGATAGAATTGTAAATATGTTAAAGGAAGCAGGAGCTTCTGAGGTACATGTAAGAATCAGCTCACCACCATTTTTACACCCATGTTATTTTGGAACTGATATTCCTAGTGAGGATCAATTAATTGCCCATAACAGAACAGTGGATGAGATTTGTCAGATTATTGGTGCAGATTCTTTAGGATATCTTGAATTAGAACGATTAAAGGACCTAGCTCCTAATTTAAATTATTGTTCAGGCTGTTTTACAGGTAAATACCCAATGGAGCCACCAAAAGAAGACATTCGTGGCGAATATGAGAAATAGGAAGGAATAAAAAACATGAATGATAAATATCAAAGCCCATTATCAGAAAGATACGCAAGTAAGGAAATGCAATACATTTTCTCACCAGATATGAAGTTTAAAACCTGGAGAAAGCTATGGATTGCATTAGCTGAAACAGAATATGAGCTTGGACTTAGTGAAAACGGCAAGCCAGTTATTACGAAGGAACAAATTGAAGAATTAAAACAACATGCAGATGACATTAATTATGAGGTTGCAAAGGAAAGAGAAAAGCTAGTGCGTCATGATGTAATGTCTCATGTGTATGCATACGGTGAGCAGTGTCCCAATGCAAAAGGTATTATCCATTTAGGAGCTACCTCTTGCTATGTAGGTGATAATACAGATGTAATTATTATGACAGAGGCTATGAAGCTTGTGCGTAAGAAATTATTAAACGTAATCAATGAGCTATCTAAGTTTGCAATGAAATATAAGGATTTACCAACCCTAGCATTTACTCATTTTCAACCAGCACAGCCTACAACCGTAGGAAAAAGAGCGACACTTTGGTTAATGGAATTAAAGCTTGATTTAGATGATTTAGATTACATGATTAGCCAACAAAAGCTACTAGGTTCAAAGGGAACTACAGGAACACAGGCAAGCTTCTTAGAATTATTTAACGGTGATCACGAAACAATTAAGAAAATTGATAAGAAAATTGCTGAAAAAATGGGATTTGAGGATTGCTACCCAGTATCAGGACAAACCTATTCTCGTAAGGTAGATGCTAGAATTCTTAACGTACTTAGCGGAATTGCTCAAAGTGCTCATAAGTTTTCAAACGACATTCGTTTACTTCAACATTTAAAAGAAATTGAAGAGCCATTTGAGAAAAATCAAATTGGTTCCTCAGCAATGGCATATAAGAGAAATCCAATGAGAAGTGAAAGAATCGCATCCTTAGCCAACTATGTAATGGTAGATGCACTGAATCCTGCAATTACAGCAGCAACACAATGGTTTGAAAGAACACTAGATGATTCTGCAAACAAACGAATTTCTGTTCCAGAAGCATTCCTAGCAATCGATGGAATTTTAGACCTTTACTTAAATGTAGTAGATGGTTTAGTTGTATATGATAAAGTAATTTATCAAAGATTTATGAAAGAGATTCCTTTTATGGCAACAGAAAATATTATGATGGATGCGGTAAAACGTGGAGGAAACAGACAAGAGCTTCATGAATTAATCCGTACTCATTCTATGGCAGCAGGAAGAGTTGTAAAGGAAGAAGGAAAAGAAAACGATTTAGTAGATAGAATTGCAGCAGACAAAGCCTTTGGAATGACAAAGGAAGAAATCGAAAGCATTCTAGAGCCAAAGAATTTCGTAGGTCGTGCACCAGAACAAACAGAAGAGTTTATTACTGAAGTGATTCAGCCAATTCTAGATGCAAACCAAGATGTACTTGGAATGACAGCAGAAATTAATGTATAATAGATTGAAATTATTGTGAATAATTAAGGATAATGAAGAGGGAGAACGTAAAAGCTTGCGTTCTTCCTTTTTTTGATTGTGCAATTTGCCTACAATTCATAAAATACCTTGTGTTTCTTTTGTTAAAATGCTAAAATATAAGAAAAAGCATAAGGAGATGAGCAACATGGGTATTTTTAAGAGACAAGAGAAAGTATTGTTTGAACCAGAGGAAGTAAAGGCGATTGTAGAGGCGAGACATGGAGTTCCTCATAAAGTATTAGGTGCCCATCAGACATCAGGTGGAATACTAGTTAGTGCATTTATTCCTAATGCAAAAAAAATGAGAGTAAGAAATGCAAAATCTGGTACCTACGAGGATATGATTGAAAGTGAGTACAAAGGATTTTTCTATTATTTATATGCAGGAAAAAGAAAACTTTCTTATAAGCTTGAGGCTACCTTTGATAATGATTCAGTTATGGAATATGTAGATCCTTATTCCTTTGAGCCATATCTAGATGCAACAGATTTGAAACGATTTGAAGCGGGAATTCATTATGAAATATATGAAAAATTAGGAGCTCATCCACTAGAGAGAGACGGAGTGAAGGGTGTTTTATTTGCAGTATGGGCACCGAATGCAGAGAGAGTTAGTGTAGTGGGAGATTTTAACCTTTGGGATGGAAGAAGACATGCCATGAGTAAATTAGGAGATTCAGGTATCTTCGAGCTTTTCATTCCAGGACTAGCTACAGGGGAAATTTATAAATATGAAGTTAGAACGAAACAAGGCTATTGTCAGTTAAAGTCTGATCCTTACGGAAATGAAATGGAGCTACGACCAAATAATGCTTCTGTGGTAACCGACCTAAGTGAGTTTACCTGGGAGGATGAAGAGTGGCTAGCAAGAAGAAAGGAAAAGGATCAAAAATCACAGCCAATTTCTATTTATGAAATTCATTTGGGCTCCTTTATGAAGCCTACCGATGGAAGAGAATTTTATAATTATAGAGAAATTGCACCTCTTCTTTGCGATTATTTAAAAGAAATGGAATATACCCATGTGGAATTATTGCCAATTATGGAGCATCCCTTTGACCCTTCTTGGGGATATCAGGTAACTGGCTATTATGCTCCTACCAAACGATACGGAACACCACAGGATTTTATGTATTTTATTAACTATTTGCATAAAGAAGGCTTTGGAGTCATATTAGATTGGGTACCAGCACATTTTCCAAAGGATGGAAATGGCCTTGCGAACTTTGATGGCACCTGTCTTTATGAGCATCAGGACAAAAGACAGGGAGAGCATCCACATTGGGGTACTTTAATTTATAATTATGGTAGAAAAGAGGTAAGCAACTTCTTAATTGCCAATGCACTATTTTGGAGTGAGGTATACCATGTAGATGGAATTCGTGTTGATGCAGTAGCATCCATGCTTTATCTAGATTATGGTAGAAATGATGGAGAGTGGATTCCAAATATGTATGGCGGCAATGAAAACCTTGAGGCAGTAGAATTTTTAAAGCATTTAAATTCTGTGTTTAAAGGGAAAAAAAATGGCGCCATGATGATTGCAGAAGATTCTACTGCATGGCCTCGTCTTACTCATGATTTAAATGAAGATGGAGTAGGCTTTGATTTTAAGTGGAATATGGGTTGGATGAATGACTTTTTAGGCTATATGCGTCAGGATCCAATTTATAGAAAATATCATCATGGAGAGCTTACCTTTAGTATGGTATATGCTTATAGTGAGAACTTTATTTTAGTGCTATCTCATGATGAGGTGGTACATGGAAAGGGCTCCTTAATCAATAAAATGCCAGGTACTCAGAAACAAAAATTTGCTAATTTAAGAGCAGTCTATGGCTTTATGATGACTCATCCGGGGAAAAAGCTATTGTTTATGGGACAGGAATTTGGCCAATATGATGAGTGGAACGAGTCTGAGAGCATTCAGTGGAATTTGCTAAAATATCCAGTGCATGACGGAATGAAGCATTATTATAAAGCACTAAATCATTTGTATCAAACAGAGCCTGCACTTTATGAGCTTGATACCAAACCAGAAGGCTTCGAATGGATTAATAATATTTCTGCGGATGAAAGTATTCTTGTTTTCTTAAGAAAAACAGAGAGGAAAGAGGATACGCTATTGGTGGTTTGTAATTTTACTCCTGTGGTTTATGAGGATTATAAAATTGGGGTACCATTTAAAGGAAAATATAAAGAAATTTTTAGTAGTGATAAAGAAGAGTTTGGTGGAGAAAATCATTTAAATACAGTCCTAAAGCAATCGAAGAAGGATGAATGTGATGAAAGACCAAATTCCATTACAATTACTGTTCCACCAATGGGAATTTCAATTTTTAAGTATCAGGTATAATGGAGGAAAGAATAGAACATGAAAGCATGGCTGGAAAATGAAAAAGGGATGGAAATGTTAGATAAGGTGTTAAATTGGTGTGGAAAAACAGCAGGAAATATAGTAATAGCAGCAATTTTTCTATTAGTAACCTTTCGAGTGTTAAATAGCTTTATGAAGCTGTTAAAGAAGTCCTTTTCTCGTTCAAATATGGAGGAAACCGTAGCAGGATTTCTAGTTTCCTTGATTCAAACAATTATTCGAGCTGTTCTTATTTTAACGGCAGCCAGTATTGTAGGCTTTGAAATTACTTCCTTCTTAACAGTGCTAGGCTCTGCTGGTGTTGCTATTGGTTTGGCATTACAAGGAAGCCTATCAAACTTTGCAGGCGGGGTTTTGATTTTAATATTAAAGCCCTTCCAGGTAGGAGACTACATTGTAGAGGATAATAAGAACAATGAAGGAACGGTTATTGCCATTGATATTTTCTATACAAAGCTGTTAACCATTGATAACAAAACGGTAGTAATTCCCAACGGAATTTTATCAAATACTAGCTTAACTAATGTAACCAAGCAGGATAAGCGAAGACTGGATTTACGTTTTGGTATTGATTATAGTGAGGATATCAAAAGGGTAAAGGATGTTTTACTAGAGATTATGAAACAGGAGGAGAGAATTTTACCAGGGGAGGAAATTAAAATTTATGTAGAAGAGTTAGGGGATAGCGCCATTCAAATTGGGGTGCGAGTATGGACCACTATGGAGGATTATTGGGACGTAAAATGGGCACTTCTTGAGAAGGTAAAATGTAGATTTGATGAAGAGAAAATTACCATTCCTTATAATCATTTAAATGTAACAGTGACATCAGAGGAGAAATAAAGAGGTGTAGATTATGGATGAAAAACAACTAAAGGTAATGCTGGATTATTATTTTACCCAAGAAATTGTGTGGGATATTTATCGCAAGAAGAAAGATGATTTTAAGTTAATTGTAGTGGGAAAAGCAAAAAAGATGGTTAAGAAGCCTAGAGCATCTGTGGTGGAGTATCAGCTTTTGATGCAAATGAGAGATAAAAAAACGTATACCTTAATAGAAGGAAAATTAGAGGATGTGAAAACAGCAGATTTATATGCAAATAAAAGTCAATTTAGTAAAGCATCAAAGGAAACAATCACTAGAATTTTAAATGATTATTATGAAAGGCTAAAACGCGCAGATGAATCACAAATTTTAAAAAGTGAATTTGTCCCTCCTATATTTGTAAGTGAAACCTTTCAGCGAAAAATAGAGGTATATGCATATTACTTAGATGAGCTATTGACTAGATATTTTGAGGAAAAGGGACAGGGCTATAAAGAAATTTACCATCATGGAGTTTCTAGTAAGAAAATAGAAATTCATGGCTTTATCAAGGATGAAGAGGAAATGGTAGAGTATATTAAGGAAGATGTGAAAAAAATCCTAGGACAGCAAAAGCAGGTAAAGCATGAGGATTCTAATAAAGGCTTTCATATTTATGATGAAGATGATTTGCTTTATGAAAATGATGAGTATACCTTCTATGTACCACACATGTTTTATAAATAAGGAATGAGTGGTTTATGTTTTCTAAAGTTGTACCTAATATACAATCCAATGCAGGCACGCTAAATATAGAATGAAAAAGAAGCTGAAGTGACAGCTTCTTTTTTTACTTTAACTGGAATGTTAAAATGCATAAAAATACTGTAAAAAAAAAAAAAAACTGTACGAAATGCACAAAATAATACTTGGAATAAAAGGTGGAGAAGTGTATAATGAGGTTATTAGATGGCGAATTTGATTAGAAAAAATTTGTCGCAATTAAGAAAATATTAGGAGGGATAGCGTATGCAAGCACAATCAGTAAATAAGAATGAAGAGAAACTTATCAATAATATTTTATTTATTTATATTGTAGGTGTTGCAATATCTGGATTTTCATTTGTAATGTTGTTTTTAAATGGTGGGATTAGAGAATGTATTTTTTTGTTATCAGGTTTGTGTGGCATTTTGACAAAATTATTTGAAAAGAAATTAGGAAGCAAGGCTAAGTATGTTTATGCTTGTATTCCACCGATTATTGGTGCAATTACAGCGGCTGTTTGTAGTACAAATGATAGTGCTAGTTATATTTGTTTAACCCATTACTATTTTGTTGCAACTTTATTGTTAGTTCCATATTATGAGCAAAAGGTGCTAAGAGTAAGTACGATTGTTACGATTGTTGTGAATGCGGGAATGATGATTGCATTTCCAGCAGGATTTCTAAAACTACACCACGTCATTGGGTGGATTTTTACAGGAATTGTATATGTGATACTTTTTGCAGGTTGTAGTTTTATTGTTTACCGAGCTAACCTATTGTTTGAAACGATAGAGGGACAAGGAAAGGAAGCGGAGGATGTTTTACATAATGTGCATAGGGCATTTGATAGCTTAAAACAATCCTCAGAAAGCATTTATTCTTCTCTCCATTCCTTTGAAACAATTTCAAAGGAAATTGCTTCAGCAACTAGTGAGATTTCAGCTAGTGCAGAAACTCAGACAAGAGAGGTGGAGGGCAGTCTTTCTATTTGCAATAATTTAGCAGATATGATTGAAAATTCAGAAGACAGAGTAACAGAAACTGTAGATAATATTACAGCTCTTAAGAGTAAAAATGATGAAGGAATCCAGTCTATTACAGAATTAACAGAGCAGTTTAAGGAAAATATAGCTTCTAATCAAAAGGCAGTAGAAGAAATTAAGATTTTATCAGGTAAATCAAATTTAATTGGAGAAATTGTAGAAAGTATTCATGAAATTGCTCAGCAAACCAATCTTTTAGCATTAAATGCAGCTATAGAAGCAGCGAGAGCAGGAGAAGCAGGAAAAGGTTTTGCAGTAGTTGCTGATGAGATTAATAATTTGTCTAGTCAGTCAGCAGAAGCTACCCAAAAAATTGATGAAATTCTAAAGGATATTGTACATTCAGTAGAGACAACGAGCCAGATTATGGCACAAAATAATAAGGTGGTAAATGAAACCCAAGGAAAACTAGAACATACGGTAGATATTTTCAATGCGATGCTCGATTCTTCCAAACATGTGGAAGATGCAACGGATACGTTAAAACAAGAGTTGGTTCATATTATGGAAGTAAAGGAAAAGCTACTTTCTTCTATGGATAAGCTAATGGAAGTGGCAGAACATTCTGCGGCCTCTACAGAAGAAATCAATGCTTCAACAGAGGAGCAGCTTGCAACGATTACAATTATTGTACAGACAATGGAACAGATGCAAGAAGGAGTATCGCAGCTAGCAAAAGTATTAGAAAATGAATAGAAAAAAGGTTCCCAAGTTGGGAACCTTTTTTGATGTAAATGCTTTGTTATTTTTGTTTGATATCCTTTAAAAATGCTTCATTTATTTGGAGCACTTCTTCCATAGCCTTTGGACCTGGAGCGCCAATGGTATTTCTTTTTTCTACACAAGTTTCTAAGCTAATTGCTTCGTAAATGTCTTCCTCAAATACTGGAGAAATCTTCTTGTATTCTTCTAGTGGAAGCTCATGTAATCCAATATTTTTCTCAATACATAATAATACTAATTTACCAATAATACCATGAGCATCTCTAAATGGAACACCGTGATTTACTAAATAATCAGCAGCATCAGTGGCGTTGGTGAAGCCGTTCATAGCACTAGCTTCCATATTATCCTTTTTAAAGGTCATAGTTGCTAGCATATCAGTAAATAAATGAAGACAGCCTTTTACAGTGTCAATAGCATCAAAGGTAAGCTCTTTATCTTCCTGCATATCCTTATTATAAGCAAGAGGGATGCCCTTCATAGTGGTAAGAAGGGAGTTTAGTGCACCATATACACGACCAGTTTTTCCACGTACTAATTCTGCAATATCAGGATTTTTCTTTTGTGGCATAATACTGCTTCCAGTACTATACGCATCATCAATTTCAATAAATTGATATTCATTGGAATTCCAAATAATAATTTCCTCAGAAAAACGGCTTAGGTGTACCATAATAGTAGAAAGACAGGATAATAATTCAATTAAATAATCTCTGTCAGATACAGAATCCATACTATTTAAGGTTGGACCATCAAATCCTAATAAAGTCGCAGTATAGTCTCTATCCAAAGGATAAGTAGTACCTGCAAGAGCACCAGAGCCTAGTGGACAGTAATTCATACGAGCATAAATATCACAAAGTCTGCCATAGTCACGTTTAAACATTTCCATATATGCTCCTAAATGGTGAGCAACAGTAATTGGCTGTGCCTTTTGTAAATGAGTAAAACCAGGCATATAGGTGTGAATATGTTCCTTCATCATAGAATGAAGAGTAGAAAGAAGGGTTACGACTAATTCTTTTAGTGTAGTAATTTCATCTCTTACATATAGCTTCATATCAAGCGCTACTTGGTCATTTCGACTTCTTCCGGTGTGAAGCTTTTTACCAGCATCGCCAATTCTATCAATTAAATTAGCCTCTACAAAGCTATGAATATCTTCATATTCGTCACTAATCAAAAGCGTGCCATTTTCCACATCTGAAAGGATGCTAGAAAGGCCTGATAAAATTTCGTCCTTTTCTGCCTCGGTTAAGATGCCTTGCTTACAAAGCATCTTAACATGAGCCATACTTCCTTCAATATCCTGTTTATAAAATCTTTGGTCAAAAGAAATAGAAGCATTAAAGTTGTATACTAATTTGTCCGTTTCCTTTGTAAAACGTCCGCCCCATAGTTGTGCCATAGTGAATTCCTCGTTTCTTTCTATTTATCTTGTTTTTCAGCTTCAGCTAATTTCATAGCACGAACCTTAAGTGAAAGACCGAATAAATTAATGAAGCCTTCTGCATCGTGGTGATCATATAATTCACCAGTAGTAAAGCTTGCTAAGGACTCGCTATATAATGAATATGGAGAAGTAGTACCAGCTTTAATAATGTTACCTTTATATAATTTGAATTTTACTTCACCAGTTACATATTGTTGAGTAGATTCAATAAATGCTTGGATTGCTTCGCGAAGTGGAGTAAACCATTTTCCTTCATAAACAACATCCGCAAATTTATTTGCCATTTCTTTCTTAACAGTGTATGTAGCTCTATCTAAGATAAGCTCCTCTAACTGTTGATGAGCTTCCATTAAAATAGTTCCACCTGGAGTCTCGTATACACCACGAGATTTCATACCAACTACACGGTTTTCTACAATATCAATAATACCAATACCATGCTTACCACCTAATTTGTTAAGGTCAGTAATAATTTCAGATACTTTTTTCTTTGTACCATTAATAGAAGTTGGAATACCCTTTTCAAAGGTTAAGGTTACATATTCTCCTTCATCAGGTGCTTTTTCAGGAGACACGCTAAGTACTAATAAATGGTCGTAATTTGGCTCGCAAGCTGGATCCTCAAGCTCAAGACCTTCATGGCTAATGTGCCATAGGTTACGGTCACGGCTGTAGCTAGAATCTGCTGAGAATGGAAGGTTAATTCCATGCTGTCTGCAGTATTCGATTTCGTCCTCTCTTGAATCCATTTTCCAAGTATCATTACATCTCCAAGGAGCAATTACCTTTAAATCAGGAGCAAGGGCTTTGATACCTAATTCAAAACGTACTTGGTCATTTCCTTTTCCTGTAGCACCATGGCAAATTGCTACTGCATTTTCTTTTCTTGCAATTTTAACTAAGCATTTTGCAATTAAAGGTCTTGCCATAGAAGTACCTAGTAAATATTTGTCTTCATAGATAGCATTTGCTTGTACACAAGGTACAATGTAATCATCACAAAATTCATCTACTACATTTTCGATGTATAGCTTAGAAGCTCCAGAAGCAAGGGCTCTTTCCTCTAAGTTATCAAGCTCCTCTTCTTGTCCTACGTTTACACAAACGCAAATTACATCGTAATCATAGTTTTCCTTTAGCCAAGGGATGATAGCAGTAGTATCAAGTCCACCTGAATATGCTAATACAACTTTTTCTTTCATTTCCGATATCCTCCATATTTTAAAATCTGCTGTATACAACAACTAAGGTTAATATACAGCATTTCCTTTGAATATGCAAGTGATTATGCAAGAAAAAATGGAAGAAAGGAAGATTATCTTCTTTATAAATTGTATGACTTTTTTATACAAAACATATTGCATATTATACAAAATAGATGTATAATTATTCAAAAATCGTTGGTAAAGGAAAAGGTTAAGGAGGCAAGAAAAATGAAAACGAAAATTTTTATTGATGGCTCAGAAGGAACTACAGGCTTAAGAATCCATGAACGTTTTAAGGTGCGAGATGATATTGAATTACTTACCATTTCTTCCGAACTACGCAAGGACGTAAAGGAAAGAAAGAGATTAATTAATGAATCAGATATTACCTTCCTATGTCTTCCAGATGCGGCAGCAAGAGAGTCGGTAAGCTTAGTAGAAAATGAAAATGTAAAAATTATTGATACCTCTACAGCTCATAGAACAGAAAGTGGATGGGCATATGGCTTTCCAGAGCTTTCTAAGGAGCATAAGGAAAAAATTATAAATGGAAAACGAATTGCAGTTCCAGGTTGCTATGCATCAGGCTTTATTTCTCTTGTATATCCTCTTGTAAAAGGTGGGATTTTACCGAAAGATTACCCAGTAAGCAGCTTTGCAGTATCAGGCTACAGTGGAGCAGGTAAGAAAACCATTGCAGTATATGAAGGAGAAAATAGAGAAAAGGAATTAGCTTCCGCAAGGGAATATGCACTAACACAACAGCATAAGCACCTTAAGGAAATGAAAGCTATTACAGGGCTTAGTAGAACTCCATTATTTTCCCCAATTATTGATGATTATTATAGTGGAATGATTGTTTCAGTACCATTATTTTCTGATTTATTAGGAAAGAAAATGACACCAGAAGCTTTGCTAGAATATTTTACAGAATTTTATGATGGCAAACCATTTATTCAGGTAAGCAAAAAGGATGATAAAGTGGCAGCCAGTGGATTTATTGCAGGAAATGGTTTATCTGGATGGGACGGACTAAAAATTTATGTAACTGGAAATGAAGATCGTATGGTATGTACCGCACAGTTTGATAACCTTGGAAAAGGTGCATCAGGGGCAGCAATTCAGTGCTTAAACCTAATGCTAGGCTGTGAAGAAAGTAAAGGTCTAAATTTATAAGGAGGAATTGTTATGAAGATGTTAGAAAAGGGCGTAACTGCTCCTATTGGATTTTGTGCAGCCAGCGCTGCAGCAGGAATTAAATATGAAGGAAGAGACGATATGGCACTTGTAGTAAGTGGTGTGCCAGCGAAGGTAGCAGGAACCTTTACTCAAAATGTGGTAAAGGCAGCACCAGTGATTCGTGATATTAAGCTAATAAAGGAACAGGAAACTGCAAGAGCCATTGTGTTAAATAGTGGAATTGCCAATGCTTGTACAGGAGATGTAGGAAAGGCAGCCAATGAAGCGATGGCAGAGGCTATTGCCAAGGTGGTAAATGTAAAGAGTGACCAGATTTTAACCGCTTCTACAGGCGTCATTGGACAGCATTTGCCAGTGGATAAGGTAGAAAAGGGAGCACTTCTTTTAAAGGATGCCCTTGATGACACAAAAGAGGCTGCAACAAAAGCAGCAAAGGCAATTATGACTACAGATACTCATGAGAAGCAATGTGCAGTGGAGTTTGAATTAGATGGTGCTATCGTAACCATTGGTGGAATGGCAAAGGGCTCTGGTATGATTCATCCGAATATGGCAACTATGCTGGGTGTGATTACAACAGATTGTGCCATTAGTAAGGAATTATTGCAGGAAGCCATTAGTGCGGATGTAAAGGAATCCTTTAATATGATTTCTGTAGATCGAGATACCTCTACCAATGATAGCTTAATGATTTTAGCTAATTCTTTGGCAGGTAACGAAGAAATCGTTGAAAAAGGTGAGGCTTATAAGACCTTCTGTGAAGCCTTAGGCTGTGTGACAAAGACCTTAGCAAAAATGATGGCAGCAGATGGGGAAGGTGCTACAAAGCTTCTTGAAGCAACTGTAAAAAACGCGGCTACTAAGGAGGATGCGGTTAAACTTAGTAAGTCTATTATTACCTCTAATCTTGTAAAAACTGCTATTTTTGGAAGTGATGCCAACTGGGGAAGAGTGCTTTGTGCTATGGGATATTCTGGAGCAAAGTTTAACCCAGAAGCAGTGAAGCTTTGGATTGAAAGCGAAGCAGGTAGTGAAGTGTTATTTGAAAAAGGGCTTCCAGTAGAGTTTAGCGAGGAAAAGGCAAAAGAGATTTTATTACAAAAAGAGGTAAAAGTGATTGCAGATATGAATCAGGGAGAGGAATCAGCTACTGCTTGGGGCTGTGATTTATCCTATGATTATGTAAAAATTAATGGAGATTATCGTTCGTAACCCAGTAGGGAGAAAAGGAGAAAACAATGGAACAAGTATTATTAAAGGCACAAACCTTAATTGAGGCGTTGCCATATATTCAAAAGTTTAATGGAAAGAAAATCGTAGTAAAATATGGTGGCTCTGCCATGTTAGATGAGAATTTAAAATATAACGTGATTAAAGATGTTGCTTTACTTAAATTAGTAGGGTTAAAGCCAATTATTGTTCATGGCGGTGGAAAAGAGATTAGTACCTGGGTAAAGAAGGTAGGAAAGGAGCCTGAGTTTGTAAATGGTCTTAGAGTTACTGATGATGAGACTATGGAAATTGCAGAGATGGTACTTTCTAAGGTGAATAAAGGCCTTGTTCAAATGATGGAGAAGCTTGGTGTGAGAGCTGTTGGAATTAGTGGAAAAGATGGCAGTCTTATGAAGGTGAATAAAAAGCTTTCCAATGGTCAGGATATTGGGTATGTAGGAGAAGTAACGAGTGTAGATAGTAAGCTTCTTGATACGTTAATTGAAAATGATTTTGTGCCAGTAGTTGCACCAATTGGAATTGGAGAAGATTATCAAAGCTATAATATTAATGCAGATGATGCAGCTTGCGCTATTGCAACCTCTATTGGGGCTGAAAAGCTTGTATTTTTAACTGATATTGAAGGGGTTTTTGTTGACCCAACAGATAAGACTACTTTAATTTCAGAGATGGATTTAGCTCAGGCAAAAGAGTTTATTGATAAAGGTGTTGTAGGTGGCGGAATGCTTCCAAAATTACAAAATTGTATTGAGGCCATTGAAAAAGGGGTTGCAAGAGTGCATATTTTAGATGGTCGTGTAGAGCATTGTCTATTACTTGAATTCTACACCTCAAAAGGAATCGGAACTGCAATTTTAAAAGAACCATTATTCTAAGATAATTGCGAAACATATTTTATGTTTAGTACAACAAAGCAGTATTTATTGTGTTTCGCAAAAGATTATCTAATTGTGTTAAAATGGAGGATTTGTTATGGATTACATAAAAGAAGCCAACCAATATATTATGAAAACCTATAATCGTCAAAGCGTTGTGTTAGACCGCGGAGAAGGCGTTTATTTATATGATGTAAATAATAAGAAATATTTGGATTTTTCTTCGGGAATTGGAGTGTTTGCTTTGGGGTATCATAATGAAGCATACAATGATGCCCTAAAAGCACAAATTGATAAGCTCCTTCATACCTCTAACCTTTATTATTCAGTACCAGCCATTGAGGCAGCAAAAAAGGTGGTAGAAGGAACGAAACTAAGTAAGGTATTTTTTACCAACAGTGGAACAGAGGCAATTGAAGGTGCTCTTAAGGTGGCAAAAAAATATGCTTACAAAAAGGATGCAAGTAAGGATTATGAAGTCATTGCCATGTATCATTCCTTTCACGGAAGAAGCCAGGGAGCCCTTGCTGTTACAGGAAATGAAAAATATCAGGAGGGCTTTGTGCCAAAGGCTGCAAGAGCGGTTTTTGCAAATTACAATGATTTAGAGGATGTAAAATCAAAGCTTTCTGATAAAACCTGTGGTATTATTTGCGAAGTAGTGCAAGGGGAAGGTGGAATTTATCCTGCCAAGAAGGAATTTCTTGAGGGACTTAGAAAGCTTTGTGATGAGCGCGATTTGGTGCTTATTTTTGATGAGGTGCAATGTGGAATGGGTAGAACAGGAACTATGTTTGCCTATGAGCAATATGGTGTGAAGCCAGATGTAGTTGCCCTTGCGAAAGGGTTAGGCTGTGGTGTTCCTGTAGGTGCCTTTGTAGCTAGTGAAAAGTTTGATAGTGTATTAGTACCAGGAGACCATGGAACTACCTATGGCGGAAATCCTTTTGCAACCTGTGCAGTTAGTAAGGTGTTTGATTTATTTAAGGAATTAAATATTTTAGACCATGTAAAAGAAGTGGGTGCATATCTTGAGGAAAAATTAGAGGAGCTAGTAAAGAAATATGATTTCCTTGTAGAAAGACGTGGCTTAGGCTTAATGCAGGGAGTGGAATTTGACCAAAAGGTACCAGTAGGTGATGTGGTAAATCAATGCTTAGAAAAGGGAGTGATTTTCATCAGTGCTGGAAATAATACCTTACGCTTTTTGCCACCACTTGTAATTGAGAAAGCTCATGTAGATGAAATGGTTTCTATCTTAGACTCAGTACTAAGTGAAAAATAGGAGATTAAGCTTTATGAAAAAAAGAAAATCCATTTTAAAGAAAGCCTTGATTATGCTTTTGTGTTTCTGTTTCTGTGCAAATATGGCTGGCTGTGGCAAGCAGTCTGGCAAAAAACAGGATAAAAAGGAAACCGCAAGCTATGAAAAAATGCTTCAGTCCTTATCCTATAAAAAAGGAGATAAGGTAACTCTTTGGTATACCAAGGAAAGTGACCTTCCATTTTTACAGGAATCAAAGAAACAAATTAAGGAAAAGTATGGTGTAGAGGTTAAGCTAGTGCTTAAGGATAGTGTGAATTATTATGAAGAAATCGTAGAAAAAAGCAATACAGAGGAAGCACCAGACCTTTACTTGATTACTAATGATAAGCTAAAAAAATACGAAAGTGCAGGGCTTATCGAGGATAATCGCTTCTTTTCTAAGGAGTTTTTAGACAAAGAGTATGCTAGTGTAGCAGTAGATGCTATGACCTATGAGTCAGTGCAATACGGATATCCAGTTTATGGGGAAACGAATCTGTTTTTATATGATGGAACAGTGGTAAAGGAGCCAGTAAAAACCTTTGATGAGATTTTAGATTTTGCAGAGAATTTTGAGGATGATAGCAATCAAAAAACAATTCTACAGTGGGATGTTTCTAACGAAATGATAAACTATATGTTTTTTACAGACCAAGTGGTAATCAAAGGGGAAAAGGGTGACAATCCAGACCAAATGGATATGGGAAATGCTTCCGTCAAAAAAGGCTTAGAATATTTTCAGTCTCTTAGTAATTTCCTTTCTATTCCAGTAGAAAAAAGCAGTGAAGAGGGAGTAAGAAAGGCGTTATCACAGGAAAAGGTGGTATTTGCCATATGTCAAGGGGACTATCTAAAGGAGCTAGAAAGTAGTAAGTCAAATTACAAAATTGGTAGGATGCCTGATTTAACAGACTCTCTTAAAACAAAGGGTATCTCTGTTACTACCTTAGCAGCTGTGAATCCTTTGTCAAAAAATAGTGACAGCGCTAATTTAGTAGCTAGCTATATGTCCTATCAAATGGCAAAGGAGCAATATCAGCTTACCAATCAATTGGGCTTAGTAGAAAACATAGAGAGAAAAAGCGAATATGAACAACAAGCATATGAGCAATACAAGGAAACTACACCAATTGCGAAAACCTTAGATATGGGTAATTTTTGGATACAAGCAGATATAATGTTTCAAAATATTTACAAGGGTAATTCAGTGGAAAAGGAATTGAAAAAGCTAGAGCTTAGTTTAAGCAAATAAAAGAAACCGTTATGCAAAGGAAATGATATGCATAACGGTTTTTGGTTTTGTTAGAGTAAAAAGACTCGTATTAGCCCTAGTATTAATAAATGGGCTGGGTAAAATACATAAAAGAAGTATTTAAGGGAGAGACCTCTTTTTCCGTTGTAAAATAAAATCGGAATAAAGGAAAGGCTAGCAGTAAGCTCCCAGAAAAAGGAGATTGCTCCCACAATACATTGGAGTGGTCTTTGGTTTCGGCAAAGATATAATATTACAATTGCGAAAACACCAAAATAGCTATAATCTGTTTTAAGAAAAAGGGCTGCTACCATGGCAAAAATAACACAAGAAAATTGAAGCAGTTGGTTTCCTTTAAAATGATCTATTCCTATTAAAGCAAGTAAACCAAGCAGAAGTGTGAAATACACATTTTGATAACCAAAATAAAAGCAGGTTCCATAAAAGGCTAAATCAAAAGGAATTTCAGAAATAAAGCAAAAGAGCAATAGCCTCAATGCATATTTTTTCACATCCTTCGTATGTAAAAAGCCTTCTACTAACAAAAAGCAAAAAATTGGAAAGGCGATTCTTCCAATCATACGCATGATAATATCTGCTAGTGAAAGAAGGAAAGAGTCAGGATTAGATTGAAGCCGTGTTTCAAGTAGGGCGGCACCGATATGGTCAATTAGCATTGTAACAATGGCAATGATTTTTAAGGTGCTACCACTAATAAAGCCTTTAGGAAGGGTTTCGTTTTCCTTAGCGTTTTGCATTGGTTGTGATAATTGTTGTTCCATGTTTTTTTC
This sequence comes from Lachnospiraceae bacterium, assembly GCA_017390525.1. GTDB lineage: Bacteria > Bacillota > Clostridia > Lachnospirales > Lachnospiraceae > RGIG989. The sequence goes on from JAFPBJ010000058.1 coordinate 17,017, forward strand.
CTTTCAAAAATGAGATAGTTACAGTATAAAAAATCTTTTTTGAATACGCAAGGGAATAATTCTTACGAAATTTGGAATACTTATGGTGAGAAAAATCATTGGTATGGAGGCAAGTTTATGATTGGTTTATTCATTGCATTAATTTCAGGAGCCTTAATGAGTATTCAAGGAGTGTTTAACACAGAGGTAACGAAGCAGACTGCACCTTGGATTACCAATAGCTTTGTACAGCTTACTGGCTTTATGGTATGTGTTGCAATTTATTTATGTACGGAAAGAAAAAATATGGGTGTACAAGCCCTGTTAAGGGTAGACCATAAGTATATGCTACTAGGTGGAGTAATTGGTGCCTTTATTACATTTACTGTAATTAAAAGTATGGCAACCTTAGGTCCTGCTAAGGCAGCTCTATTAATTGTAGTTGCTCAGGTTGTGGTGGCGTATTTAATTGAGGTATTTGGAATGTTTGGAGTAGAAAAGGTAGAATTTCAGTGGAGTAAATTAATTGGTTTGGCAGTGGCAGTAGCAGGAATTGTTATATTTAAATGGGAGCATTAAGGAAAAAATTTCTTTCATAAAAGTTGTAAGAAAAAAGAAAGAATGAAGAGTTGATTTCTCATTGCGTCTTGGTTTAGTGTTTGCTATAATTATTTTGCGTGCATTTTTATTTCTTGATTTATTCATGATTATTTTATATAGATCATAAAAGTGAATCATATTTCTGGCAAAATATGAAAGGAATGAAAAAGCATGCAAAAAATGAAGTTATTTTTTGTAACTTTCAGTATCCTAAGCCTACTTTTCATAGTAGGCTGTAATCAGGATCAGGTAGAGGTTCATGCAACCAAGAAGGAAGTGGAAGCTTCTACTGAAAAGAAGGCTACAAAAGAAGAAAGTACAGTAGAAAAAAAGTCTGACACCATATTTGTATATGTGTGTGGAAGTGTCAAACGTCCCGATGTTTATGAGGTCGAAGCAGATGGTCGCATTGTAGATGCTGTAAAGGCAGCAGGTGGCTTTTTAAAGGATGCAGATAAGAATGCAGTTAATTTGGCTCAGTCCCTTACTGACGGACAACAAATTTATATTCCTTCTGTGAAAGAGCAAAGTAAAAGTAACAATGAACAGCAGGAACAAAATAACAAAAGTGGCAACTTAATTTCCCTAAATCATGCAACCAAAGAGGAGCTTATGACTCTGCCTGGAATTGGAGAGAGCAAGGCGAATCTAATTATTCAGTATCGTGAGGAGAAGGGCGGATTCTCCAAGATTGAACAAATTATGGAGATTCAGGGAATTAAAGAAGGCGTTTTTAATAAAATAAAAGATGATATAACAATATAGATTAAGGTGGAAAGCTAAATGGAGAAAAGAATATTAGTGGTGGATGATGAAAAATTAATTGTAAAAGGCATCAAGTACAGCTTAGAGCAGGATGATATGAAGGTAGACTGTGCTTATGATGGAGAGGAAGCTCTAGCCCTTGCTAAGGAACGAGAATATGATGTTGTATTACTTGATGTGATGCTACCAAAGCTTACTGGCTTTGATGTGTGTCAACAAATTAGAGAATTTTCTAGTATGCCAATTATTATGTTAACTGCAAAGGGAGACGACATGGACAAAATTCTAGGTCTTGAGTATGGTGCTGACGATTATATCACCAAACCCTTTAATATTCTTGAAGTAAAGGCACGTATTAAGGCAATTATGAGAAGAAGTGTCAAAAAGGAAGAAGCGCCAAAGAAAGCCACTACAGTTACGGTAGGAGATTTAACCATAGACTGTGAAAGCAGACGAGTATATATAGAAGGAAAAGAAGTAAATTTAACTGCAAAAGAATTTGACGTATTGGAGCTATTAGTCTTTCATCCAAATAAAGTATATAATCGAGAGAATTTGCTTAAGACTATTTGGGGTTCCTCTTATCCCGGAGATGCAAGAACAGTAGATGTGCATATTCGTCGTTTAAGAGAAAAAATTGAGAAAAATCCAGGTGAGCCAAAATATATACATACGAAATGGGGTGTAGGATATTTCTTCCAGAATTAGCCTAAAAACCGGCTTTGCTCGTAGTATGAAGTTTGCTTTTTGTGGAACGATTTTAGTACTCACCTATGTAATGATGCTGATTTTTACTTATGGAATGCGCATTACTTACGAAAAAAAAATAATGGAACAAAAAATGAATTCCGTACAAAATCAATGTAATATCTTAGCCAATCAAATCGTAAATAATAACTACTTTATGAAGGATTCGGTACATACATTGGATTCAGAAATAGAGCAATTAGCCAGTATTTTTAGTGGAAGAATCATGGTAGTCGATGACAAGTTCCAGATTCAAAAGGACACCTATACCCTAGATCAGGGAAAATATATGTTAGGTGGGAACGTAATTAAGGCTATGGAGGGAGAAGATATTAGAAGGTATTTTAAAAAGGAACAATACCTAGAAATTATCACTCCTATTACCAATAATACTACAGGAGAAGAGGTGGGTGTTATTATTTGCACCGCCTCTACTCAAGATGTGGACAATGTAATGGCACATGTAAAAAGCAGAAATAAGGTATTATATCTTATTTTCTTTATTGTATGTAGTATTGTAGCTATTTGGTTATCTAATTTATTAACAAAACAGCTTAAGGTGTTTGTAGAGGCCATTCATCGAATTGCAGATGGACATATGGACGAAACTATTAAGCTAAAGGGATATACAGAGATTAAGGATATGGCAGATGCCTTTAATGAAATTTTAAATAAGCTAAATACCTTAGAAAACTCTAGACAGGAGTTTGTATCCAACGTATCCCATGAACTAAAAACACCAATTACCTCTATTAAGGTGTTAGCAGATTCCCTGTTAGCACAAGAAGATGCTCCTGCAGAAATGTATCGGGAATTTATGGAGGATATTGTAGATGAAATTGACAGAGAAAATGATATTATTAACGATTTACTTTCTCTTGTAAAAATGGATAAAAAAGCTTCTGATTTAAATATTGAAACCATTAATGTAAATGAATTATTAGAGCTTTTATTAAAACGACTTCGTCCTTTGGCAGCAAAACGAAATATTGAGATTGTGTACGAAAGCTTTAGACCAGTGAATGCGGAGATTGACAAGGTAAAATTATCCCTTGCCTTTTCTAATTTAATCGAGAATGCCATTAAATATAACAAGGATGATGGTTGGGTAAGAGTATCCTTAAATGCTGACCATAAGTTTTTCTATGTAAAGGTAACAGATTCAGGAATTGGAATTCCAGAGGATTGTCAAGATCAGGTATTTGAACGCTTTTATCGCGTGGATAAAGCACGTTCTAGAGAAACAGGAGGAACAGGTCTTGGACTTTCTATTACCCGTAATGCAATTTTAATGCATAAGGGTGCCATAAAGGTACATAGCAAGGAAGGAGAGGGAACCACCTTTACCGTTCGTTTGCCATTAACCTATGTGGTGTAGGGAAGGTTGCCTACAGATTAAAATTGGAGGTATAGCGTGAAAAAAGTTATTATTTTTTTAAGTCTATTTATGTGTTTGGTTTGTATCTCTGGCTGTGGAAAGGAAAAAAAGGACACGAAGCAGGCTTCGGAGGGCTCCATTCAGGTGTATTTTATTGCATCTGAAAAAACTCAGTTAGTCAGTCAAACCTATGAACTGAAAAATAAGACAGATAAAGTAAAAGCAGTAAAAGAGCTACTAGATGCAATGAGAAGTCTAGTAAATACAGAGCAATATAAAAAGGCAATTCCAGATCAGCTTACCATAAAAAAGGTAGAGGAAAAGAAAGGTCACGTAGTGATTGATTTTGATGCTGCTTATGGTGACATGGATATTGTAACAGAATTATTTTGTAGAGCTGCCATTGTAAAAACAGTGGTGCAAATTGATGGCGTATATGATGTGGAATTTACTGTCAATGAACAGCCACTTATGAATAAGGATGAGCAAGCCATTGGTGTGATGGATGAAGGCAGCTTCCTAGAGGATCAGGAGAACATAAGTAATTATAATGAATATAGCTATATTACCATTTATTTTTCTGATTCTACAGGAAAAAAATTAAAGGAATATAATGAACAAATTGAATTTGAGCCCAATGTTCCTGTGGAGCAGATTGTAATGAATCAGCTATTAAATGGTCCGCAGGAAAAGGGATATAAGGATACCATACCAAAGGGAACTAAGGTAAATAGTGTTGTAACGAAGGAAGGAATTTGCTATATAGACTTAAGTAGTGAATTTTTAGCACAGCAAGAGGGTGTAAGTCCCGAGGTGGTAATCTATAGTGTGGTAAATTCTTTAGCAGAGTTACCTACCGTTAATAAGGTTCAGTTTACTGTAAATGGAGAAAAGGTAAAAAAATATCAGGAAACTGTAACCTTTAGCGGTGTAATTGAACGTAATTTAGAAATTGTAGAACAGTAGTGAAAGGAAAATTAAATCATGAAACAACGACCATTGATTGTCATGTTGTTTGGGTTAGTACTTGGAGAGGTATTTGTTCAAACCATGGAAAAATCATGGGTTTGGGTTGTTTTTATAGGAATATTAGCAATAGGAATCATAGGCTATTTTGTAAAAATGGAGTTAGAATACAAAAGGCTTTGGTTTTTATTGCTTTTTTTCGTGGGGTTAGGGGCTGTAAGGATTTTAATGATACCTACCCATAGTGTGCTTAATCAGTGGGCAGATAAACAGGAACAGGTTACGATTCAGGGCTATTTAAGTGAAATTGTAACCAAGGAGGAAGGGGTTACTTTATATATCAAAGCCCAGAAGATTACTACAAGGGAAAAAACGGTAAAGACACATGTGACGATTGTAGTGTACGGATTATCAGAGTGTCAGGCAAAGCTAGGCGATACCTATGAAGTGAAGGGTAAGCTTACTAGCTTAAAGGCTCCAAGTAATCCAGGAGAATTTAATCAGGAAAGGTATTTAAGAGGAGAGAATGTTTCATATATTTGCTTTGGAACAGGTGGGAGAAAGCTTGAGGATACAACGTTTTATATAAAGGAGCAATTACAGAATATTAGGGGGAAAATAAGTAGCGTATATAGAAAAGATTTGCCTAAGAAAAAAGCAGGTATTTTATGTGCCATGGTGTTAGGAGAAAAAAGGTATTTAGAGGAAGAAATGAAGCTTTTATATCAACAAAATCAAATTGCCCATGTGCTAGCTATTTCGGGACTTCATATGGGAATTGTAGGAATGGGGTTATTTCGTCTTAGAAGAAAGCAGGGGGCTTCTTATCTAGAAGCTTTTGTGCAGGCTGGGGTGGTCATTTTAGGTTATGGTATTTTAACGGGCTTATCTGATTCTACCTTAAGGGCAATGCTGATGCTAGTTGTATTTATGCTAGGGGAATACTTAGGAAGAAGCTATGATTTACTGTCTGCTATGGCATTGTCTGCAATGATTTTACTGCTACAAAATCCTAATAGAATCTATAGCAGTGGGGTATTATTATCCTATGGTGCCATTGTTTCTATTGGGCTTTATCAGGAATTGAAAAAAAGTAGGAAGGAGAAGGAAAAAGAAGAAAAAAATTGGTTTGGGAAATTAAAGGATTCCTTTTTTGTTGTCTTGTGGATTCAGCTTTTTACACTTCCTATTTTAATTCAAAGCTTTCATATGATTTCACCTTATTCTATTTTTCTTAATCTTATTATTGTTCCACTTTTATCAATTTTATTTCCCCTTGCTTTGCTAGGTGGAATATTAGGTTGTGTGTTTGGCGGAGTAGGGAAGGTGTGCTTACAAGGGGCAGGCTTGATTCTAGATTTTTACGAGCTACTAGCAAGAGTCATCAGAAAGCTTCCCTTTAGCACAGTTCCAATTTCTCATTTATCTATGTTAAAAATTGTGATATATTATACTGTTGTTCTAATTGCTGTAGTATTACTTTATAAAAATAAGCAAAAAATAATAGCATATGCTTGTTTTGTTATGGCTGCTTTAGTAGTACTGTGTCATATTCCTACAGATAGGGTAGTGTTTTTTGATGTGGGACAGGGAGATGGTATTTATATTGAGTCTAGTGATCACACCAATTATTTTATTGATGGAGGAAGTAGCCAAAAGAAGCAGGTAGGAAAGTACATTTTAAGGCAAGGGGTATTATATTATGGGCATAATAGTATTGATTATGTTTTTGTTACCCACGCAGATAGTGACCATATTTCTGGAATTATGGAGCTTTTAGAGGAGCAGGAAACTACGAATTTTTATATTAAAAATTTAGTGCTACCTGTCACCAATTTAGAGGATGCTGCATATAAGGAATTAGTAAGGACTGCTAAGGATCATCATACGAATTTAATTTATTTTGAAAGTGGTAATACGATAAAGGGCGATATTACATTTTCTTGTTTATATCCCTATGAAGGGTTAACAGTAACCAACAGAAATGATTATTCTATGGTACTAGAATTAGAGATGGAGGGACTTAGGGGATTGTTTATGGGGGATTTGCCACAGGAAGGAGAGGAGTGGTTACTAAAGGAAGGGGCTTTAAAGGAATATGATTTTGTAAAAATTGGTCATCATGGCTCAAAATATTCTAGTGGAGAGGAGTTTTTAAATCAAATCCATGCACAGCTAGGCTTTATTAGTGTGGGGGTAGGAAATCGATATGGTCATCCTCATAAGGAAACGCTAACAAGGCTTAGTAAACATAATATGCAGGTTTATCAAACTAGTAAGGTAGGTGCGATCGAAGTAACCACAAAGAGAAAAAGGGGAAAGGAGTATGGGATTTTTTTGAAATGTTTTAAGGAAAAATAATGGAGGTATAGAAAGGTTATGAAATTGATGAGTACAGAAATTATGTTAGGGCTATGGATTCCGTTTTTTGGAACTACCCTAGGAGCGGCTATGGTTTTTTGTCTTAGAAAAAATATAAAAGATACCGTGCAAAAATTATTGCTAGGTTTTGCCTCTGGGGTTATGATTGCGGCTTCTGTGTGGTCTTTGATTATGCCTGCAATTGAAATGGCACAGGAGCAAAGGGTGATTGCTTGGGTTCCTGCTTCTGTAGGCTTTATGCTAGGGGTATTATTTTTGCTAGGCTTAGATAGCGTAATTCCCCATATTCATTTAGAACAGGATAAACCAGAGGGGATAAAAACTCAGCTAAAAAAAAGTACAATGCTTGTCCTTGCGGTTACCCTTCATAATATTCCAGAGGGGATGGCAGTAGGTGTGGTATTTGCTGGATTAATTACAGAAAGTAGGTTGATTACCTTAGCAGGTGCCTATGTCTTGGCAATGGGGATAGCAATACAAAACTTTCCAGAGGGCGCTATTATTTCTATGCCTTTACTAAAGGAGGGGGGTAGTAAGAAAAAAGCGTTTTTGTATGGTACCTTATCGGGAGTTGTAGAACCAATTGCTGCAATTTTAACTGTTTTGTTATCTCGTTTGGTGGTACCTGTACTTCCCTACTTGCTTAGTTTCGCTGCAGGTGCTATGATTTATGTAGTGGTTGAAGAACTAATTCCTGAGTCTCAGAATGGTCAGCATACCAATGTGGGTACCATCGGGGCAGCCTTAGGGTTTGTGCTTATGATGACCTTAGATGTTGCGTTAGGCTAGGAGTTAGAATACAAAAGAGGCGAGAAAGGTATTTACATTATGAAACGAATTAATGATCAAATAAAAGAAAATAAAATTTATCCCGTTTATTTTTTGTATGGAGAAGAGGAGTATTTGGTTTTACAGGCAAAGGATAAGCTAAAGAAGCATTTGATTGGCGACGAGAATACCATGAATTATCATTATTTTCAAGGGAATAAAATTGAGGAAGCAGAAGTTGTAGAACTTATGAAAACCTTACCCTTTTTTGCTAGTGTAAGGTTGATTGTGTTAGATCATACGGATGTTACAAAGTGGGGAAAGGATTTGTTTCTTACTACCTTAAATCAGCTACCAGATACCACCTGTGTTATTATTTTAGAGGATACTCTTGATAAACGCTCTAAGCTTTTTAAGCTTGCTCAATCTGTGGGCTTTGTAGGAGAGTTTAATCGTCAGGCAGAAGAGAGCTTAACGATATGGATTAAAAGATTGATTGGGATGGAAGGAAAAATGATTTCGGATGCAGGGGTTGCTGAGCTTTTAAATCGAGTGGGAACCGACATGTTTATGATTAAGCATGAGGTGGAAAAATTAATTTGCTTTGCTTGGGATAAACAGAAGATTACAGAATATGAAGTAAAGGAATTGGTTTCTGATCAGGCTAGTAATCAGATTTTTGAGATGATTACAGCTATGGCAAATCAGCAAAAGGAGCAAGCACTGTCACTATATTATGATTTGCTTTCCCTAAAGCAATCTTCCTTAGGAATTCTTGCATTAATTGTTCGCCAATATAATATTTTATTACAGGTAAAGGAATTAAAAGAAAAAGCATCTAATGCAGAGATTGCGAAGAAGGTGGGAATTCCGATTTTTACAGTAAAAAAATATATTGCGCAAAGTAATAAATATACAATGGATCTGTTAAGGGGTATGATAAAGAAGTGTGGGGAAACGGAAGAAGCTATTAAAACAGGGGGATTAGATCAAATAATTGGGGTGGAATTGTTGATTGTTGAGTTTTCTAGTGCAAATTCGTAGTACAAAAAAAGACCAATGATGGGTTAGTCATTGGTCTTTTGTGTTTGATTAAGCTATTTTATTAACCGCTTTTGTTAATCGAGAAATCTTTCTTGAAGCTGTGTTCTTATGGAAAATTCCTTTTGAAGTAGCTTTGTCAATTTCAGAAATAACAACTGCTAATCTTTCTTTTGCAAGCTCTTTGTCGTTTGCAGCGATAGCAGCTTCCAATTTTTTGATTACAGTTTTAATTTTTGATTTGATCATTTTGTTTCTTAAAGTTTTCTTTTCGATTACTAAAATTCTTTTTTTTGCAGATTTAATGTTAGCCAATCCGTACACCTCCGAAAATAATTCATTGTTAATTAAGATACATGTGTAGTTTAATTAAAATGGACACGGACAATCTAATAAACATACCCTTATATTCTAGTAGAAGTTTCAGTGAATGTCAACATCTTTTCGTATGAATTTAAAAAAAATACAATATACTAACAAAAAAGAGAGTGATAGAAACTTGTGAAACAAGGGTTTATTTTTGATGGTTGTACAAAATATACGATCCAATGCAGGCACGCTTGCGCTACGTCGTCCCTCGTAACGCCACATAATATGCTAAAAGACAGCATATAAGTGCCGACGGGGACAAAGTGCCTGTTTATGGAAACGTATATTTTATACAACTAATATACGATTTTAATTGTTTCACAAGTGAAGAAGAGGAGGCCCCACATGGAGACGAAAAAAGCGGTTAATCAGATAAGTGGTAGAACAGATCTTGCAGTGGAATTGCAGGAGGATATTAAGGATAGTGGCAGTGTTGATGGGATACGTATTATTACTAAGGTGCATCCAAATAAACAAATGAAGGAAACTCATATTACAATAGAAAATGAAGAGGGAGAAAGAAAGCTTGGTAAGCCTATAGGAAATTATATTACCATTGAAAGTGATCAGCTTTGTGAAGGGGATACCTCTTATCATGAAGAAATGAGTGAAACGGTGTTGGTGCATTTAAAGCATCTCATGAAACAGAAGCAAAAGATTTTGCTAGCGGGACTAGGGAATCGGAAGGTAACGCCAGACTCTCTAGGACCGTTGGTGGTGGAAAATCTTTATATTACCAAGCATTTGTTAGAGAACCATATGATAAAGGAAGGAAAAAATATGGCAGCAGTTGCCCCTGGGGTTATGGCACAAACTGGAATGGAAACTAGTGAAGTGATTAAGGGAATTGTGAATCAAACACAGCCAGAGCTACTGATTGTGGTGGATGCTTTGGCAGCAAGGAATTCCAATCGCTTAAATAAAACCATTCAAATTAGTGACACTGGAATCGCACCGGGTTCAGGAGTGGGAAATCATAGAAAAGCCATTACAGAAGAAACTATGGGAATTCCAGTGATTGCCATTGGTGTTCCCACAGTAATTGCTGTGCCTACTATTGTAAATGATGCCATGGAGCAGCTTCTTAAGGCGTTAGGAAAATTAGACACGAAAAAGGTGCTAGAAAGCTTTTCGGATGAGGAAAGATATGCCTTAGCTTGTGAGGTGTTAAAGCCTCATTTAGCAGATATGTTTGTAACACCTAAAAATATTGATGAGGAGGTAAAAACCATAAGCTATACCATTTCTGAAGCAATCAATCGTTTTGTCATAAGTTAGGCTTGCCTAGAATATAATGGTTAGGGAGCTTACAACTACGCTGATTACGAGGACAAAACGAGCATGGAGAAAGAAAAATATCATCATTTATTGCAATATGGTTTTTTGCTACTAATTACTATTTTAAGTGTATTTGTAGTAATGAAATCTTCTAAGGCGCTTTTATTAGAGGAAAGTAAAAAAATGTTTTTTACACACATGAAAGAGGGAGAAACAAAAGTGTATGAACGAGTACTAGAGGAGTTTATCCCTTTAAAGGAGCTTGAGAATCAGGATGAAAAAAGCGTTATTTTTATGAATCATATGGTAGGGGCGTTTGTTCCTACTAGGGCTTATGTAAAGGAAAATGCTAGTCAAAAAACAGAGCTAATTATAGGGGAAAGCAAGGTGCCAGATTATTTTTTAGAGGGGGAGGAGACCTATAGTGAGGAGGCAAAGCAGCAATTAGAGGAGGATGAAAAAATTGCTGCTAGTACAAAAAAAACAGCAGTTTCTTACACAAAAAAGCAGCTTACAGACTTTGAATTTTTAAAGCAAAACTTTTATGTAGTAGACAGTACCACTACTATAACAAAAAAGGAGCTAAATGGAGAGAAATTGCTAAATAAGGACCTTTCTATTAAAAAAAATACCCAGGAAAAGGATAAGCCAGTTATTTTAATTTATCATACCCATGGGAGCGAAACCTTTGCAGATAGTCGTCCAGGAAAAAAAGAGGATACTGTAATTGGAGTGGGAGATGAGCTTGCAAGAATTTTAGAAGAGAAATATGGGTATCAGGTTTATCACGATAGAACAGTGTATGATATGATAAATGGCAAGCTAGATAGAAATAGAGCGTATAATCAAGCAGGAAAGGGCTTAGAAAAAAATTTGAAAAAATACCCGTCGATTCAAGTGGTGATTGATTTACATAGAGATGGAGTGGGAAGTAAAACCCGCTTAGTAACTAATATTAACGGAAAGAAAACTGCTAAAATTATGTTTTTTAATGGAATTAGCCGAACCGCGAAAAATGGAGATATTGCTTATTTAAAAAATCCCAATAAGGAGGGTAATCTTGCCTTTAGTCTTCAGCTTCAGTTAGCGGCCAATGAAAGGTATGGGGATTTTACAAGAAAAATATATATCAAAGGCTATCGGTATAATATGCATTATAAGGAACGGTCCTTGTTAGCAGAGTGTGGGGCGCAGACCAATACAGTAGAGGAAGTGAAGAATGCTATGGAGCCTTTTGCGGATATTCTTAATCAAGTGCTAAAAGAATAAAAATAGGTGCAAAACTTTCGTGAAATATGCTACAATGGAAATAGTATTAGGAAACTAGGAGGATACAAAGGATGTCAACCATTGACCAAAGCAAAATCAGAAATTTTTGTATTATTGCCCATATTGATCATGGAAAATCTACATTAGCAGATAGAATTATTGAAAAGACAGGACTGCTTACCAGCAGAGAGATGCAGGCACAGGTCCTTGATAACATGGAATTAGAACGAGAAAGAGGAATTACCATAAAGGCACAGACTGTGCGTATTGTTTATAAGGCAAAGGATGGAGAGGAATATATTTTTAATTTAATTGATACTCCAGGACATGTAGACTTTAATTATGAGGTTTCAAGAAGCTTAGCTGCTTGTGAAGGGGCTGTATTAGTAGTAGATGCAGCTCAGGGAATTGAGGCACAAACCTTAGCAAATGTATACCTAGCACTAGATCATGACTTAGAGGTTATGCCAGTAATTAATAAAATTGATTTGCCAAGTGCTGACCCTGATAGAGTCATTAATGAAATCGAGGATGTCATTGGCTTAGAGGCTCAGGATGCACCAAGAATTTCAGCAAAAGCAGGAATTAATATAGAGGATGTATTAGAGCAAATTGTAAGTAAGATTCCGGCTCCTGGGGGTAAAAAAGAAAATCCTCTTCAAGCACTTATTTTTGACTGTATCTATGATGCTTACAAAGGTGTCATTGTATTTTGTAGAATTAAGGAAGGGTGCGTAAAGCGTGGCACTCAGATTCGTATGATGGCGACAGGTGCAGAAGCAGAGGTAGTAGAGGTAGGATATTTTGGAGCAGGACAGTTTATTCCGTGTGAGGAATTATCAGCAGGAATGGTAGGCTATATTACTGCTAGTATTAAAAATGTGAAGGATACTACGGTAGGTGATACTATTACAGATGCTATGAAACCATGTAAAGAGCCACTTCCAGGATATAAAAAGGTAAATCCAATGGTATTTTGCGGTCTTTATCCAGCAGATGGTGCCAAATATGGGGATTTAAGAGATGCCTTAGAAAAGCTTCAACTAAATGATGCGTCGCTACAATTTGAAGCAGAAACCTCAGTGGCATTAGGCTTCGGATTTCGGTGTGGTTTCTTAGGGTTACTACACTTAGAGATTATTCAGGAGAGACTAGAAAGAGAATATAATCTTGATTTAGTTACCACCGCTCCTGGCGTAGTGTACCGCGTACATCAAACGGATCAGACAGTGATTGAGCTTACTAATCCGTCAAATTTACCAGACCCTTCACAAATTGAGTATATGGAAGAGCCGATTGTAAGCGCTGAAATTATGGTAACTACAGAATTTGTTGGACCAATTATGCAGCTTTGTCAGGAAAGAAGAGGAGAATATTTAGGAATGGAATATATGGAAGAAACCAGAGCACTTCTTAAATATAATCTTCCGCTAAATGAAATTATTTACGACTTTTTCGATGCCCTAAAATCTCGTTCTAGAGGATATGCTTCCTTTGATTATGAAATGAAGGGCTATCAAAAATCAGACCTAGTA
>JAFPBJ010000059.1 GCA_017390525.1 Lachnospiraceae bacterium
ATACAAAAATCATTTCTTATTACAACAAAATAGTAAACCAAATAGAAAATATTAACACCGAATTAGCTAATTTACCTTTAGGTAATCTAATATGTACACGTAACGGCAAACATTGCAAATGGTATCAAAGCACTGATCACAATTATACCTATATCCCAAAGAAAAACCAAATTCTCGCAAGCAAACTGGCATATAAAAAATATCTAAATGCACTTCTAATTGATCTACAGCAAGAAAAGCTTGCTATCGACTCATATTTAGACAATCATTCAAATCTATCTCAAGTTGATGAAATATTGAAAACTCCAAATATAAAAGAATTAATCAAACCATACTTCACACCTCTTTCTGAAGATTTATACGAATGGATGAACTCAGCATATGAAACGAATCTTAATTATCCCGAACACCTAGTACATAAAAGCACCTCTGGCCATTTACTTCGTTCAAAAACTGAAGCAATTATAGATATGTTTCTATATCAAAATCAAATTCCATTTCGATATGAATCTGCTCTACATTTAGGTGAAACAACATTATTTCCTGATTTTACAATTAGACATCCAAAATCAGGTGACTTATACTACTGGGAACATTTTGGTTTAATGGATAACCCTAGTTATGTGCAAAATACATATTCCAAATTACAGCTATATACAACACATGGAATTATTCCTACTATCCAATTGATTACAACATACGAAACAAAAGAACACCCTATCGATGTCGATACCATAAGTAAAATCATATCCCATTATTTCCTATAGAATTATTTCCTATAGAATTATTTTCCTTCTCTTTTGCTTTTCCTTGGGCAAAAGTCTCTTTATTTCCACTCTTTTTGCCCATTTCATTTCTTTTTCACCTCATTCCTTGCATTTTTTGCTTACTTTTGGGCAAAATCTTGCCTTTTACGCTTGCTTTTGCCCACCCTTTTGCTTTTCCTTGGGCAAACTCTCCTTATTTTCACTCTTTTTGCCCATTTCATTTCTTTTTCACCTCATTCCTTGCATTTCTTGCTTACTTTTGGGCATAATCTTGCCTTTTACGCTTGCTTTTGCCCACCCTTTTGCTTTTCCTTGGGCAAAACTCTCCTTATTTTCACTCTTTTTGCCCATTTCATTTCTTTTTCACCTCATTCCTTGCATTTCTTGCTTACTTTTGGGCATAAACTAACTTTTCAAGCTTAGTTTTGTCCATTCTACTGCTTTCCTTACGTTTCTTGTTTGCTTTTGGGCAAAATCTTGCTGTTCAAGCTTGGTTTTGCCCATTTTTCATCTTCATTTCATAAATTTACCACACCTAGATAATGCTCGTGGGCATAATTCTTCCTTTTCCCACCTATTTTGCCCACTCTTTTGCTTTTTCCTGGGCAAAATCACCCTAAACTTCACCGTTTTTGCCCATTCTACTACTTTCCTTACGTTTCTTGCTTGCTTTTGGGCAAAATCTTGCTTTTCAAGCTTAGTTTTGCCCATCCTCATCGTTTCAACATATTCTCAATAAATATCCCATATCCAAGACTTGAATCCCTTAAAAACACATGTGTAACCGCTCCAACTAGCTTTCCATTCTGAAGTATAGGTGATCCACTCATACCTTGCACAATTCCACCTGTTTCGGTCAACAACTCCTCATCTGTTACCTTTAAAACAATCCCCTTGTTACCCTCAGAATTAACCTTCAGTTCAGTAATCTCAACATCATACTCCTTGACACTACCTGTTACACAAGCAAGAATCGTTGCCTTACCAATCTTCACATCATATTTACCACATATCTCATAGGGCTTTAAATTATATTCCTCCACAAGTCCTTCAACTGTATTTTTACTAGGTATCACTCCATATATTCCAATAGATGAATTCTTCTTAATTTCACCTATGATATTATCTTCTTCATAATTTATTGACCCACATAATGAGCCAGCTATTCCTGATTTAGCCTTGGTTATACCCCATATTTTTGCTCCGTACAATAAGCCCTCATTAGAACTCAGAAGCTTCTTTGTATCCACATCTGAAATACCGTGACCAAGAGCTCCAAAGCTTCCATCATTGCACAAATACGTCATAGTACCAATTCCCTGACTATCATCTTTTACCCATATGCCTAATTTATAACTACCGTTACCCACCTTTACTGGTTTTACAGTTACATCCTTAAACTCTCCATCCCGTCTAATAGTTAAATCTATATCCTTATTTCCATATTTCTTTATAAGAAAACTAAGCTGTGCCTTTGCACCTACAGTTTCACCATTTAAGGCTACTATATAATCTCCTTCTCTGATCAAATCGTAAGCAGGTTCATAATTTAGACCATCGACTCCTGTTATTGTATCTGTACCAATCACTAACACGCCTTCAGTTTCTAAATATATTCCCACTGGAAATCCGCAGGGATAAATCAAAGTCCCGCTATTACCCGTCAACACAACATCATCTTGTCGTTCATTTATAAGTTTAGTACATAAAAAAGCCATGGACAGTGCAATCACCGCCATGGCTAAAATTCTTCTATACCAAAACACCCTATCCGCCACCATAGCTACCTCGCTTCCAAATTATTATCAATAGCTGTCATTTCATCAATCATCAAGTTGATCAATTATCAACTTCAACAACTAACTGTTTTAATAACTGACTATTTTAACAACTAACTATTTCAATAATTATTATGTACAAATAAACCTTTGCTAATATGGCATTATTAGGTTATTCCTTGCCTGCTAATCGTTTGAGTTCTCTTGCATTATCAAGGGCTGCATCTGTGATAACAGTGCCTCCAAGCATTCTAGCCAACTCATTAACAGACTCTTCATTATTCAATTTTCTA
>JAFPBJ010000060.1 GCA_017390525.1 Lachnospiraceae bacterium
ATAATCCGTACTGTCTGCAATAATTAGAATATTAATGACAACTGCTACAAGAAGGAAAATACGATTTAATTCCTTTGACATTGTATGATTGCTTAATAAAAAAATGTATAAAAATATGACAATTGCTAAATCAATAAAATTGGTTTGTACTAAATAAAAAAGCATAGAACCACCACCTTTGTTGTCTCAAAATCTAGGTATATATAGTATTAAGTATAAAATAAGTGGCGAAAATTGTCTACTATTTCTATATTTTTTCTGATAAAAATATGGAAAAAGAATACATTATAAAAAAATGAATCAGAGAAATAATAATCCATATGAGGAAAATCAAGAGAAAAGAATGGAGGATTCATGTGGACAATAAAAAAATCTGGTGGCTCATAGGTGTTCTGATTGTTGGAATCGTATGTGTTTGCTTTTACTTTATGGCCACAAAGGAAGAGAATATTGTAAATGGCACATTTGTAAGGCTGGGAGGTGAAAGAGATGGCTACTATACTGTATATAAAAATGGAGCAAAGCTATGTGCTTCGAAAACCTGATGTTATACTTGAGGATATTGCCACCATTTATTGCTGTGATTTAGATATCAAGAATGCAGTAGAAAAAATTCCCGTGTGTCATTTTGAAAAAAGTAAAAATGGACGTAAGGTAATCTCAGTACTAAAAATATTAGAATTAATTCAGAAGGAGTACAAAGAGCTACAAATAGAGAATTTAGGTGAGGTAGATACCATTGTAACCTATGAATGCAAGGAGGAGCCCGCCCATTTTGTAACCTTGTTAAAAATTGCTTTTGTGGCAGTGACAGCATTTTTAGGTGCAGCCTTTACCATTATGACTTATAACAATGACGTTGGGGTAGATGGTGTATTTCGGCAAATGCATTTTTTATTTACAGGGAATATTCCTACCACAGCAAGCATAGGAGAGCTGACCTATTGTGTGGGACTTGCCATTGGTCTGGTGGTATTTTTTAATCATGCAGGCCATAAGAAATTTTCACAGGACCCGACTCCATTAGAGGTAGAAATGAGAATGTATGAGCATGATGTGAATCAGGCGATTATTATAGGAAAAGGAAGAAAGGGAGAAGAAATCGATGTTTCTTAAGCAAATTCTAATGGCTTTGTTTGGCTTGACTGGTGGAATCGGAGTGGCAGGTGGATTTGTTGCTTTAATTACTATGATAGGAGTTATACCAAGACTTGCTGGAGAAACCCAAACAGGGAAAAAGATACCTTTTTATGAAAGCTGTATTGTACTTGGTGTATTAGCAGGAACTGTGGTAATGCTATTTTCCATACCAGTGCCACTAGGAGCCATAGGCCTTAGTGTGGCAGGCTTGTTTGCAGGGATTTTTATAGGATGTTTGGTAGGAGCCCTTGCGGAGGTGATTGACACCCTTCCTATTTTTGCAAGAAGGTTGCATTTAAGAAAAGGAATGCCCTATATGATTATTGCGTTAGCAATTGGAAAAGGAATTGGAGCATTTATACAATTATTTTTATTTCAGTAAAGGAGATGTAAAGCATGAAAACAGAACCAAATCATAAGGAATACAATGAATATGTGGAACAGATTACTCCCAAACATAATTTATGTAAAACCTGTATTTACGCTTTCTTGATAGGAGGGGGGATTTGTACCCTAGGACAATGCTTGATGCAGTGGTCAATGAATATGTGGCAATTTTCTAAAGAGGATGCCGCTACCTTTGTAACCATTATCCTGGTATTTTTAAGTGTATTATTAACTGGACTAAATTGGTATCCCTCTATTGTAAAGGTAGGAGGAGCAGGGGCACTAGTTCCCATTACAGGCTTTGCCAATTCTGTAGCAGCTCCTTGCATTGAGTTTCAAAAGGAAGGACAGGTGTTTGGAATTGGAGTAAAGGTATTTACCATAGCAGGTCCCGTTATTTTATATGGAGTATTTACCTCCTTTGTGCTGGGATTGATTTTTATGATTTTACAGAAAGTAGGTTTGGCATAATATGGAAAAAATAGAACAAAAGGGAATACAAAGTATTTTGTTTAATGAGCCACCTTGTATTTTAAGTGGGGCATCTGTAGTAGGGAAAAAGGAAGGGGAAGGTCCACTTAAGGACTATTTTGATGAAATTATTGAAGATGCTATGTTTGGAAAGGATAACTGGGAAGAGGCAGAAAGCGAATTTATGAAGGAGGCCTGTAATCTTGCCATTACAAAATCCAAAGTAGACCTAAAGCAGATTCGCTATTTATTTGGAGGAGATTTACTAGGACAGCTTATTGGAACCACCTTTGGAATTAGTGCGTTAAAGATTCCGTTTTTTGGATTATATGGTGCTTGTTCTACCATTGGAGAAGCCCTTTCCTTAGGAAGTATTACTATTTCCTCAGGGGCAGCAGATTATGTTCTAGCCACTACCTCTAGCCATTTTGCCAGTGCAGAAAAGCAGTTTCGCTATCCACTAGAATATGGGAATCAAAGACCGCTTGCTGCTACCTGGACTGTTACAGGTAGCGCCGCCTTTGTGTTATCAAAGGATGAGGGCGATATTTTAGTAAAAGGAATTACCACAGGAAAAATTATGGATTATGGCATCAAAGACTCTATGAATATGGGGGCTTGCATGGCACCTGCTGCAGCAGATTTAATTTATCAAAACCTAAAGGATTTTCAAATTAAGCCTGATTATTATGACAAAATTATTACAGGAGATTTGGGGAAGGTGGGACAAGAGATTTTATTTAAGCTGTTAAAGGATAATGGGGTGAATATTGAAAGAAATCATATGGATTGTGGAATTGAGATTTTTGACGATACCACACAGGACACCCATGCAGGAGGCTCTGGCTGTGGTTGTAGCGCCACTACCTTAGCAGGACTAATAATGAATCGTATGAGTAGCAGAAAATGGAAGCGGGTATTATTTATTCCTACTGGGGCCCTTCTTTCTACGGTAAGCTTTAACGAAGGACAAACAGTGCCAGGAATTGCCCATGGTGTCATTTTGGAACGAAGATAATGGAGGATAGTGAAAATGGAATATATCAAAGCATTTATCATTGGAGGAATTATTTGTGTATTGGCGCAAATATTAATGGAAAAAACAAAGCTAATGCCAGGACGAATTATGGTAATTTTGGTAGTGACTGGATGTATATTAGGAGCATTAGGACTGTATGAGCCCTTTGCAGAATTTGCTGGCTGTGGTGCCACAGTACCTTTAACAGGCTTTGGGTTTAATCTTTGGAAAGGGGTAAAGGAGGGGATTTTATCAGATGGGTGGCTAGGACTATTTCGTGGTGGCTTTAAGGCAGCCGCGGCAGGTACAGCATCCGCATTGATTTTTTCCTATATAGCGTCCCTCATTTTCCAACCAAAGATGAAAGAATAAAAAGGGGCTGTCGCTTCACGAATTTTCATTCGTTAAAGCGACAGCCCCTTTTTTTTCGTATTAATTTTCTCTTAAGGGAGTTTCTTCCTCGGGATCTTCTTTTACAGGCTCTTTTTGTGCTTCACCAGGAAGGGTAGCATCTGGAAGGTTTGGAAGATCATCAGGATCCGAAGGGGCAACTGGTGAGGTATGAATATTACATACTTCCGTTTCAAAATCCTCTGGTAATTCATAAGGGGTGTCAGCCGTTTTTCCTTCAGAATCCTCAGGTCGTTTAATATATATCTTTTCTATTTTACAGTCCTCAGGGCAGTAAAGGGATACTGGTAATTTGGATTCTTTACAAATGGTAACTGCTACATGAGTGGTACATTTTTCTGTAGGAACAGTACCCTTTGTAAAATACTCTGTTTTAATTTTGCTTCCTCTTGGATCATGGTCACATAAGCCAGGGACAGCTAACATACCTGATTCTGTACAAATTTCAGCAGCAGTAATAGAGGAGCAATCTGGAAATGGAGTGATTTTTAATTTTTTCTTTACAATAATCTGATCCATAATTTTTCTCCAGATTACCTTGTGATAGCTGCCTGGATAAAAATGCTTATTAATATCATATCCACACCAAATAGAGGCAGTGTAATATGGATTATAGCCTGAAAACCATACATCGTAGTTGTTCGAGGTGGTACCTGTTTTACCAGCTACAGGCATACCGGTGGTTGAGCGAACTGCAGTACCAGTTCCAGCATTTACAACATCCTGCATTGCATTGGTTAGAAGCCAAGCAGTGGATTCCTTCATAACCTGATTGGTTTTTGGCTCGTTATCTAGTAAAAGATTTTTATCATGATCCAAAATTTTGGTATATAAAATTGGCTCTGTATAAACGCCTTTGTTGGCAATGGCAGCATAGGCTGCAGTTAATTCAAGATTTGTTACACCCTTTGTAATACCGCCTAAGCAAAGGGTTTGCTGAATATCTGAGTATACATTACCCTTAGAATCGGATTCCTTTTCTACTAAGGTAGTAAAACCAAGATTAAGTAAATATTCATAGGCAACTGCTGGAGTTACTTTTTCCATTGTTTTGGCAGTGACAATGTTAATAGAATCTCTAATTCCTTCTCGAATGGTGGTAAGACCACGATATTTATGGTCGTAGTTGTTTACTGCTCGTTCTGTTCCTACATAATTATAAGGTGCATCATCAAGTACAGTGGCAAGAGTCATACCAAGGGTATCAAGAGCAGGTAAATAGGAGGCAAGTACCTTAAAGGTAGAGCCAGGCTGTCTTGTAGTTTGGGTGGCACGATTTAAGGTAAGGTTAGCTGTTTTTTTACCTCGTCCTCCCACTAAGGCTTTTATATGACCTGTGGATTGTTCAATAATACAAAAGGAGGCTTGTGGTTGAATAGCGGTGGATAAATGTTCACCTAATACAGTATCTCCTTTTTTTAGCACTGATTTTTTAAAGGATTTTGCTGCCTGCTTTGCTGTTTTGGAGCATGAAAAAATAAGAGAAGCATTTTTGTCAGATTTTTTCAAGTATCGTTCTACATCATATTCACTATAATTTACTTCCTTCCCATTTTTCTTTTTAATAGAAAGGCGATAGCTTAAGGTTACGCTACTTCCAGGTGGGAAATTAGAATCATCAGCAAATACTTGGTCGCATATAGATTGAATTTCGCTATCCTGAGTAATGTAAATGCTAAGCCCACCTCTGTAAAGAGCGTTGTAGGCTTGGGTTTCGTTATAGCCCTTGTCCGTTTGTAAATCCTCAATGACCTGTTTAATGAGGGCATCTACAAAATAGGAATAAACCGTATCTGCAGGCTGATTTTCATTGGCCTTTTTAATTCGTCCGTATACATCATCGCTCATAGCGGTTTCGTATTCTTTTTTCGTAATTTTGCCTTGTTCTACCATATTATTAAGAATTTTGGTACGGCGTTTACTGTTATTTTCAGGATATACAATAGGGTCAAGAGCGGATGGATTCTGGGTAATCCCTGCAATGACAGAGGCTTCCGAAATCGTTAAATCACTTACATCCTTATTAAAATAGCGTTTCGAAGCAGCTTGTACACCCAGTGTGCTTTGACCAAGGTTTATGGTATTTAAATAATATTCAAGTATTTGCTCTTTAGAAAGACGTTTTTCTAATTCTAGGGCTAAATATTGTTCTTGTACTTTACGTTCTAATTGCTCTGAAAAATTGGTTTCTGCACCACCACCAAGTACGTTATTTTTAATAAGCTGCTGGGTAATGGTACTAGCCCCCTCTGAAAATCTACCATTTTTAATACCTACAAAAAAGGCTCTAAAAATACCTTGTAAATCAATTCCGTTGTGAGAATAAAAACGCTCGTCCTCAATGGCAATAAAGGCATCCTGCATATGAGTAGGAATTTTATCTAGGGTCACATATTCTCGGTTAGAATCAAAATCAGAAAGCTTAAGCAGCTCCTTTCCTTCCTGGTTATAAATGGTAGTGGAATATCCCTCTGGTTGTACATCAATTTGGTCGGCGTTAGGGGCATTCTCTAGGATTCCGCGTAACAGACCGAAGCCTAACCCCGCAGAAATCACGCAAACTGCCAAAATACAGACCAAAACTGCTTTATATAAAATAACCAAAAATTTGGATTTCGTTTTGGTAGCCTTAGAGTTAATGGCTCGTCTTTTTTTAATTATATTTTCCTTATTGTAGTTCATAATAGTCCTCGTTTCTGAGTAATTCATTGCGAAGAGGCGATGAAAAATCTGCATTGCAGTTTTTCATCTGCCATCAAAGCTATTTGTTTTCGTTCAGAAACAAATAGCCGTATGAAAAATAAGGTCATCAGACTTATTTTTCATACTGTTCTCCGTTTCTGAGCAATTTTCCTCTCACATCATACTTGATATCCATTATAACAAATAATAGAAGGGAAAGAAAGAAAAAAAGTTCCCAAAATATCTAAATAGTATCTTAAAGTTTGACAGAAAGAGGGTTTTTTATTCAGGAAAATAGCTGTTTTTTATTCACAAAGGAAAGGATATCTGATATGATGATATCATATGAAAAGGTTTAAGGCCTTTGTAGGAAGTTTTTTTCAAAAATCTCGACATAATGAGAGATAGAATTACATATTAGAAGAAAAATTGTTTTTACTTTTTTATGTTTCTGTTATCTTAAGTCGAAAAATTGCACATCCTCTTTTTTTATGCGAAAAAAAACTCTTTTCTTACAAAAATAAATGGAATATAATGGAAAAAGTCATAACGAAATTTATAAAATGTTGGGAAGGGGAAAAGAAACAGAGATGAAGAAGAGTCATTTGCAAGAAAGGCAAACCATTGAAAGCGAAGGAGGATTCTTAGAGCTTGAGTATTATTTAGTGGAGGAAGAAACAAAAAGCCAAGCAATTTATGGAATTGGAGTGAAAAAAAAGCATTCCTTTCAAGGAAAATTGCGATTCGAAAACGAAGAAACAGGTGGACTTTCTGCTAAGAAGGAAACGGTGCTTCAATTAATAGAGGTGTTAGCTAGAAATTATATCACTCCCATGTGTTTAAATGAAGTGGTAGACGATTATTTATAGAATGGAGAAGGTTATGACAAAATATAAAGCAATTGTGTCAACAGGAGAAAGTGAATATATAGAAAAGAAATCAAGATTTATTGCCCAGGTATTTCCCATTGAAACGCAGGAAGAGGCGCTAGAAATCATTGAGAAAACAAAGAAAAAATATTCCGATGCAAGACACAATTGCTTTGCATTTTCTGTAGGAATGAATCCACCAGTGCTTAGATTTAGTGATGATGGTGAGCCAAATGGAACAGCAGGAAAGCCTATCCTAGAGGTGATTCTAGGAGAGGAAATTAACAATATTCTTGTGATAGTGACTAGATATTTTGGGGGCACTCTTTTAGGCACTGGAGGGCTAGTAAGAGCCTATACAAAGGCCGCTCAGGATGGGATTCATAATGCAGAAATTGTTATAAAAAAATTAGGCAATGAAGTAGCGATACAAACCAATTATCAAGATATTGGAAAAATACAGTACATATTAGGAAATCATCAAATAAAAATTATAGATAGCAATTATGGAGAAGACGTAGTCATACTATGCCATATGGAAAAAGAAAAACAGGAGCCTATAGAAAAAGAGCTTATGGAGGCAACCAATGGGAAAGTAGGGATTACGGTGGAAGATGAGATATGGTTTTATTAAGAAATGTAAGCAATTGCGAAACGTAGTTTAAGTACTCTGTAGTTGTACAAAATATACAAACCAATGCAAGCACGCTCTCGCTACGTTGTCCCTCGTAGCGGTGCATAATATGCCAAAATACGGCATATAAACACCGACGAGGACAAAGTGCTTGCTTATGGAAATGTATATTTTGTACAACATAAAGAAGGTTTTTGTGTGTTTCGCAATTGGATATTAAGAGATGAGAGGCAAAGAGATTTGCCTTTTATTTTTTTGGGAAAATATGGGGCGACTAATCTAAAGTCTGACTTTAGATTAGTCGGAGGCAAAAAGTAGTGGGATATATGGAAAGAGTATAAATTTATAAAACTCATATTGACAATACACGAATAGAACGTGTATGATTA
>JAFPBJ010000061.1 GCA_017390525.1 Lachnospiraceae bacterium
AAGTATTGTTTTAATTCTTCCACCTTATCAAGCTGCTCCCATGGTAAGGACACATCATTTCTTCCGAAATGTCCATATGCTGCAGTTTGCTTAAAGATTGGTCTTCTAAGTCCAAGCATTTTAATAATTCCTGCTGGTCTTAAGTCAAAATGTTCTCTTATGATTTCTACTAATTTCTCATTTGACACCTTTCCTGTTCCAAAGGTATCTACCATAATAGAGGTTGGTTGTGCTACCCCAATTGCATAGGATAACTGAATCTCTACCTTATCTGCAAGCTTAGCTGCTACAATATTTTTTGCTACATATCTTGCTGCATAGGCTGCACTTCTATCTACCTTCGTAGCA
Source organism: Lachnospiraceae bacterium (assembly GCA_017390525.1). Taxonomy (GTDB): domain Bacteria; phylum Bacillota; class Clostridia; order Lachnospirales; family Lachnospiraceae; genus RGIG989. The sequence continues at coordinate 349 of JAFPBJ010000061.1, forward strand.
TCCTTTCCAGAGAAAGCACCACCGCCATGTCTTGCATATCCACCGTAAGTATCTACGATAATCTTTCGTCCTGTTAAACCACTATCACCATGAGGTCCACCGATTACAAAGCGTCCAGTAGGATTAATAAAGAACTTTGTTTTTTCATCTACTAATTCCTGTGGAAGCACCACATCAAATACTTCTCTCTTAATATCCTTATGAATTTGTTCCTGTGTAACATCTGGATCATGTTGTGTAGAAAGTACCACTGCATCAATACGAGAAGGCTTTCCTTCCTCATTATATTCTACTGTAACCTGAGTTTTACCATCTGGTCTTAAATAAGGTAACACCTTATCCTTTCTTACCTTAGTAAGCTGTCTTGATAGCTTGTGAGCTAAAGAAATTGGGTAAGGCATATATTCCTCTGTTTCATTGGTAGCAAAACCAAACATCATTCCTTGGTCACCTGCACCAATTGCTTCAATCTCTTCCTCTGTCATTGTATTTTCTCTTGCTTCTAAAGCTTTATCAACACCTTGTGCAATGTCGCTAGATTGTTCATCAATGGCAACAATTACACCACAGGTTTTACAATCAAACCCATATTCCGCATTATCATATCCGATTTCTTTAATGGTATCTCTTACAACCTTTTGGATATCAACATAAGCATTGGTTGAAATCTCTCCCATAACCATTACAAGTCCTGTAGTAGTTACTGTTTCACATGCAACACGACTCATAGGATCTTGTTCAAGTAATGCATCTAAAATCGCATCTGATACTTGGTCGCAAATTTTATCTGGGTGTCCTTCTGTTACTGATTCTGACGTAAATAATAATTTTTCCACTTATTTTTCCTTTCTTTCTTGCTATTTTTTTAATTAATTTTCCATAATTATTTTTAAGCCTTTGACGCTAGCATACTCCAAATCTTTTCTATCGTCAAGTCCAAAAATGAATTGACGGAAATGAATTTTGAAATTATACTATATATAATAGGAAGAAATACATTTTTACTAAAAAAAGGGGTGAATGTTACTATGAAAACACAACGTGTAAGTACTGAAGATTTAACATCTGATATGACAGTAACAGAAGATGTACTGAATTCTTCAGGCCAACTTATTATTCCAAAAAATACAGTCATTACACAACGTGTCATAGACCGTTTAAAATACTATGCAATTCCTTCTATTACAATATCTGCAGAGGATAATGTAGATTTACCACCTTCTCCAGATGAAGCACCAAAAAAGAAAGAAAAGAAAATTGTTTTTGAAGAAACAATAGAAGAACCTTCAACACCAAAAGAAGAAGCTACATATTCAGAACGCATTGTAAACAGTCCTGAATTTAAGAAATTTAAAAAGGAATATGTAGAAAGCTTACAAGGCTTTCAACAACAATTAAATGGATTTGTATCAAAAAATATGGAGCCAGATTTAAAACAAATTACACAATTTGCCAATTCTCTTATTGGACAAAATGATACCTCTATCCATATTTTTGATATGCTTCACAATATGCATTCCTTTGACGATTCTACCTATTCTCATTCTCTTAATGTAGCACTAATTTGCCATATTATTGGTAGTTGGTTGCACTTTAGTGAAGAGGATATTAATGTATTATGTACTGCAGGAATGTTACATGATATTGGTAAATTAATGATTGACGAATCAATTTTAAAGAAACCTGGTAAATTAACTGACGAAGAATATGCAATTATGAAAACCCATCCAATGAAAGGCTTTAATTTTGTAAAAAATCTTAATATGGATCAGCGTATCAAAGGCGCAATTTTAATGCATCATGAAAGATGTGATGGTACAGGTTATCCAATGGGCTTTCCTGCAAATAAAATACATTCCTTTGCAAAGATTGTGGCAATTGCAGATACCTATGATGCTATGACCTCTAACCGAGTATATCGAAAGGCACTATGTCCTTTTGAAGTAATTCGTTTATATGAACAAGAGGGCTATCAAAAGTATGATGTAAAAACTCTACTAACCTTCTTAAATGGAATTGTACAAACATATATTAATAATCATATTCAGCTTTCTGATGGTAGCATTGGAGATATTGTAATGATTAACCAAAATAACTTATCCAATCCTATTGTAAAGGTTGGAGAGAAATTTATTGATTTATCCACAGAACCAAATCTAAATATTACAGCAATTTTATAAATTTTTACACTAAAAAGGTGGCTCATTATGAACCACCTTTTCTTTTTCCATTTTATCCAACCTTTAATTTGAATTTTTGAATTTCTTTTTCACTACTTACCTTCTCAATCTGTCCACCGAGAGCTCTTAATTTTCCTTCAAAATTCTCATATCCTCTTTGAATATATCCAATTTTCTCAATAGCAGTAAAGCCTTCTGCTGCAAGTCCTGCAATTACTAATGCAGCTCCCGCTCTTAAATCTGGTGCACTTACCTTAGCTCCTGTAAAGCCTTCCACACCTTCAATTACTGCCGTATTTCCTTCTACCTTTATCTTAGCACCCATTCTTGCTAATTCATCCACATACTTAAATCGATTTTCGAAAATACTCTCAGTAATAATACTTGTTCCCTCTGATAATGCTAAAGTAATTGCCATCTGAGGTTGCATATCTGTTGGAAAACCTGGATATGGTAATGTTTTTATATTTGTTTGTTTTAAACGATGTGTAGCGCTTACTCTTACTGCTTCATCAAATTCCTCTACAGTAGCACCAATTTCAATTAATTTTGCTGAAATTGCCTCTAAATGCTTCGGAATTACATTTTTAATTAAAACATCACCGCGAGTTGCCACTGCAGCCATCATAAAAGTTCCTGCTTCAATTTGATCTGGAATAATTGAATACTCTGTTCCGTGTAATTCCTTTACTCCTTTAATTCTAATTACGTCGGTACCTGCACCCTTTATATTTGCCCCCATGCTATTTAAAAAGTTTGCAATATCAACGATATGTGGCTCCTTCGCAGCATTTTCAATAATAGTTCTTCCCTCTGCCATAACAGCAGCTAACATAATATTAATCGTTGCACCTACAGAAACTACATCTAAATAAATATGACTTCCAATTAACTCATCTGCTTCTGCAATAATCATACCATGTTCAATTCGAATGGTTGCACCTAATGCCTCAAATCCTTTAATATGCTGATCAATTGGACGACTTCCAATATCACAACCACCTGGTAGGGCAACCTGTGCTTTTTTATATTTTCCTAATAAAGCACCAATTAAATAATAAGATGCTCTAATTTTTCTTATAAATTCATTATCAATAGTAATATTACCTAACGCATCAATTTCTTTTCCAGAAATATCAACTGTATTATCATCAATTCGACGAATGTTAGCTCCAATCGCCTCCATGGCTTGTAATAACACGTTTGTATCTCTTACATTTGGCATATTTTCAATTTTGCAATGTCCATCAGTCATAACAGCTGCAGCTAAAATTCCTAAGGCTGCATTTTTAGCTCCACCAATGACAACCTCTCCACGCAAAGGGGTTTTCCCCTTTATTACATATTGCTCCATGGCACACCTCTATCTATTCTATCTTTTCAATCTATCTTATTTATTATTCTCATTTGTACTGTTTCTTACACACTTTTCAGTGCATACTGAAAGTGTTTATCTCTTTTTTGCTATTTTTTGCACATTTTTCAGTGCATACTGAAAGTATTATATCACAAACTCCTTATGTTTCAAATACTTTTTTTATTTTCCTTATTTTCTTAAAAAATGAAAAGGCAATCGCAAAACAACTTACAATTGCCTTTCTATATTAATCTTCAATTAAATTATTATGGATTAATTTAAATATGTCATAGGATTTACTTGTACTCCATTTACCAAAATTTCAAAGTGTAAATGTGGTCCTGTACTTCTTCCAGTATTTCCACTTAATGCAATTTTACTTCCTTGCTCTACCACATCTCCAGTAGAAACTAAAATTTTGCTAAGATGTGCATATCTTGTTTGTTTTCCATCGCCATG
>JAFPBJ010000062.1 GCA_017390525.1 Lachnospiraceae bacterium
ATAATTATGCAAATAAAATTTGTAAATAATTATATTTTATTGATTAAAAGGTCTATCGACATAGCTTGCAAACAAGTGATGCTTTTTGCATCATTTAGCCACGCAAGTGGCGGTTTGCAAGATATGACGTGAATCATTAAGATTAAAACAAGCTAATTCTATCGACATAGCTTGCAAACAAGTGATGTGTTTTTGAAAGGAAGGATATACATATGAAAAAGCAATTCACTAAATTATGGAAAAATATGTGTGCAGGAATTGTATCAGCTGTCTTAATCTTTTGCATGGGTGAAACCCCTACAAAGGTATATGCAGCAGAGCAAGGTACCCCAATCACACAAACAATAGAGGATACCAATATAATTCCTGATAAGTATAATACTATGGCTGTTGCTCCTTATGGTGGATTTACTACCATTGAAAGAGGAAGTATACTAAATGTCACAAATTTAGAAGGTCAGCCTATGACCATTAAATTTCAGGATTCTAACACGGAACAAAAAATAAATCTTCAATACGCAAATAGAGATTTGGAAGGAACCATTTTATTTGAAAATGTAGATTTTTCTGCTACTATGGATAAATTTACGATTCTAAATGGTGCAATCCGTCAAGAAAATAAAAAAAAGGTTCATTTTATATTTAAAAATTGCGTGTTCAAAAGTTTTAATGGTGAAAGAGAAGGAAATGAGTACGTAGAATTCACCTTCGAAAACTGTACCTTTAAAAGCTTTTGGGGAAGTAATGCCACGATTAAAAGATGCTATTTTGGTGGGGGAATCACTGATAGAATCATTCCATTTTGTAGAGTAACGGTAAAAGATTGTTATATCGCAAATCCTACTAGCCAAATTGCTGCCGACGGCGAAATTCATGTAGATGGAACACAAATGTATGGTTGGAAAACTACAGAAGTGTATGACGTGAGATTTGATGGATGTAGATTTGAAATGCCTGCCCTTAAATATCCTAATGCTCCAAAGTCATATGTAAATGCCTGTATTATGCTACAACTAGAATTTAATAATGGACATGATATTTCCTTTACTGATTGCTATGTAAATGGCGGTGGATATAGTGTATATGCAAGCTACAAAAATGATTGCACCTATAGAGATACTTACTTTAAAAATCTAAAGTTTGGCTGTGCCGCCCGTTGGGGTAAAGTATATCCAAAGCAGGGAGAGGGTGTTACATTAAATAAGGACACTTGGACAGATGCAGCCTCTGTTTATGTTGGAACTGTAAACAGAGATTCGAATAACAGGATTACCTTATCCGTTTCCAATGATACCAATCAGGAACGAACCTTCAAGGTATTTACCTCTAGCGGAAAAAGCTATGATTTCACAATAGAAGCCTGTCCAAAATGGTCAGAATTTAATGGTAGAACCTTTGAGGAATTCCCATTTGATAAAATGTATACCATACCTGAAGCATCCGATTGGATTGTTTGCTACGACACAACAAATGGAGACTTTAAGCAAGTGAGATACATGAACTGGGATGGCAGTAAGCTTGTTCTTACAAAAGATGAAAATGGAAATAATATTGTAAAAGAGTTAGAAGATAAAGAAACACCAACACAGCCCGAACTGCCAGTCGTACCTGAAAATCCAGAAGTTCCAGAACAACCTGAAAATCCAGAAACACCAGAAAATCCTGTAAAAGATACCTATCCAATTAAAAGTGTAACTCTTACCAATACAAGCTGCATTTATTCTGGAAAAAATATTACGCCAAAGGTTATCATAAAGGATGAAAAGGGAACTGTAATTAGTTCTTCCAATTATTCCGTTACATATGAAAATAACAAAAATGTTGGTATGGGAATTGTAAAGATTACCATGAAAGGTGATTATAAAGGAACATATATTAGAAAATTTATCATTAAGCCTGCTAGCACCAGTATTAGAAAAATTTCAAAAAAGAAAAACCTAATCACTGTAGCTTGGAAACAAAACAAAAATCAGACCACTGGCTATCAAATTCAAATTTCTACCAATAAAAGCTTTGCAGCAAAAAATACAAAAAAATATTTTATAAAAAATAATAAAACTGTAAGTAAAGCCTTCAAAAATTTGAAAACGGAAAAAACCTATTACGTCAGAATAAGAACCTATAAAACCATCAAGGTTGATGGCGTAAAAAAGAATATTTATAGCAACTGGTCAACGAAAAAATGGATCAAACTTTAGGAGAAAAGCAATGAGATTTGTAATACAACGTGTCACCCACGCAAAGGTAACTGTAGACGAAACAATAACAGGAGCAATTGACAAAGGCTTTCTTGTTCTTATCGGCGTATCAGAAACCGATACAAAAGAAATCGCCGATAAAATGATTAAAAAATTAGTAGGAATGCGAATTTTTGAGGATGAAAATGAAAAAACAAACCTCTCCCTTACAGACGTAGGGGGAAGTTTGCTTTTAGTATCTCAATTTACCTTGTATGCCGATTGCAAAAAAGGGAATAGACCATCCTTTACCAAAGCAGGCAACCCTGTAATGGCACAGGAAATGTATGAATACATTATCTCTCAGTGTAAACAACAGATAGAAAATGTACAAGCTGGCATCTTCGGTGCCGACATGAAGGTAGAGCTTTTAAATGATGGTCCTTTTACCATACTATTGGATTCTGAGGAGATTTGTTAATTAACTATTCTTACTTTTCTTTTGCGTTCAGTTTTTGTTCTATTTCTTTATCCGGCCAGTACCCCCAAGACTCTGTAATTTTTCCATTTTCCACCTTGAAGTTTTCTAACGCCTCAAAGGTGATATGTTTTCCAGTTGCTGGAATACCCATGCAGGTACCAGTATGGATACCATCATAGAGAATTCGAGTAGCCACCATGCCACCCTCTGCAAAAACATCTAGCACCTTTACGCTCAAATTGGAGAATTGTTCGGCAACAATTTTCAAAATGCCAACAGCATCTGCATTGCTTCTGGCTGCAGCTGGGCTATTGTCGATGTAATCCTCTGCCATACAGGTCATAACGAAGTCGTAGTTATGGTTGGTATAGCCATCCTCAAAAAACTTCACCACAATATCCTTTGGAGATAAATAATATACAAATTTACAGATTTCCCTCTCCTCACCTTGATAATTGCCAATACCTTCATATTGCTTGATAAATCCGCAACGCTCCATAACCTTTATGGATGCTTTATTGTCTGCAAGGCAGATACCCTTCATTTCTGTAATACCAATTTGTTTCATGATTACTGGTAAAAATTCAGCCACAGCTTCGGTAGCATAACCTTGTTTTGTAAAGTTCTCGTCGATGTGATAACCAACCTCCCATGTGCCATTGTCAACTAAGACAGCCTGCACATAGCCGATGTATGTACCATCTTTTAGTGTGACAGAATAACGGCGGTTATCCTCGTCTAGGGAGTTCAAATGAACGGCCTTAGCCATATCCATAGTAAATTCAGAAATAATTAGTCTGGTAGTTTCAATTCTCATGATTCTTCATTCCTTTCCTTTTTGTGTAAAATTTTTCATTTTGATAAATGGTAAGTGCTTAATTAAAGTATAACAAAACTATAATTTTCATTTCAAAGGTTAAATACATAACCCGATACAAAATATAGCTCACCTTTTTTTTGCATATTACACAAAACCAAGTGGATATACGAAAAAAGGGGCTGCATCTATATGTAGCACCTCATTTTTCCCATCATGCTTATTTTTACTGTTTCTCTATACTAATCCTCATTTCTGAGCAATTTATTGCGAAGAGGCGGTGAAAAATCCGCATTGCAGTTTTGCATCTGCCATCAAAGCTATTTGTTTTTTCTCATAAACAAATAGCCGTGTCTATATAAATTGAGATTCCTATTCACGTTGTAACTTTACATAGATTTTACATTCCTCGTCTTGTTCTTTTCCTACAAGCATATTATACTAAAAAAATCAAAAGATAAAGCGAGGCTAAAATTATGTTTTCGACTGTTTTTTTATTTGTAGTAGGACTCCTCTTTTTTGTAGCTGGAATCCTAGGTATCTGCACAAATAAGCGATCACTTGAAAATACACCTTTATTTTTGTTTCCCATTGTTGGTGCAGGAATTATGTTTTTTACAATTATGTTCAACTGTAAAATTCCAGCCCTAAAAATGATTCAGGATAATATTGATTCCATTTTTTCTACTTGCGTAATGTTGTTCTGCTTTTGCGTTGGACTTGCTCTTGTCCTTGGTTCAATTTACGACAAAAAATATAAAACAGAGCATTGCACTTACCCTGTAGAGGCAATTTGTATTGACCTTGGAGAAGATTCCTCTTCTATGAGTTCTGATTCTGTCAGTGGACATCTTTATTCCCCTTCATGGAAATATACTTTCCATGAAAAAGAGTATATCTACAAGTCTAATATTAGTTCCACCATAACTCCACCTGAATTAGGCGAAATCTATACTATTTTTATTGATCCATCGGATCCAGAAAAAGCCTGGATACCTCGATACTCTCATAATGGTAATTTTTTATTTATTGGTATTATTGCGCTCATTATTGGTGCTGTAGGAGGATATGCTGTGTTGTTTTTATAGGCTTTCTATATCAGTTATTCAAAAATTTCGAACAACTGATATGGAAAGGCTGCAATTGAGCTATAACCTTCTCTACAGTTTTTTCAACATTATTTCAATAAAATCTTAGTTACCTATCTAATATTTCACTTACAATAGAGCTAATATGTATCTGCATTGTATCTAAACAAGGAACTAAACTTACTTCATCATTTAACAAAAGCGGAAGCTCTGTGCAACCTAGCACGATTGCTTCAATACCATCCTCATCCTTCATTCTCGAAATTACTTTCTGAAAAAATAATAATGTTTCTTCTTTTACAATTCCCAATTCTAACTCCGTTGAAATTTTATCATTTATCAACTCCGTCTCACTTTTTGACGGAATAGTAACTTGGATTCCGTTTTTTAAAAAAGGAACTTTGAAGAATAGGCGTTTGCGAAACGCCTAAAAACTTATTTTAGTTGTACAAAATATACAATTCCATAAGCAAGCACTTTGTCCCCGTCGGTGTTTATATGCCGTATTTTGGCGCATTATAAGTTTGTGCGAAGCACAAATCTTAGGTGTGAAAATCTATTTTCACACTGTACCGCCTACGAGGGACAACGTAGCGAGAGCGTGCTTGCATTGGTATGTATATTTTGTACAACTGAATAAAAATAAAGCTTCGTTTCGCAATTACCTATAATTCTAAACTACATTATATTTTTTTACTCATAAAGCCTTCAGCATCAACAAAACCTATTTTTTCATACAAATTTTTTCCTTGCGATGAAGCGTGTAGTCTTACAAATTTACAACCTTTATTCTGAATCTCTTCAATAATGAACTCTAATTATCTAATGAAAAGCCCTTATTTTACGCGCTTTAAAAGACAAATTGTTTCACAATGATAGGTCCCTGGAAACATATCCACTGCACATGCCTTTCTTACCTCATATCCACTCTCCTTAAGCACCGCAAGATCCCTTACTAAGCTAGTTGGCTTACAGCTGATATAGACCATTTGCTCTACTCCAAAATTGATAAT
>JAFPBJ010000063.1 GCA_017390525.1 Lachnospiraceae bacterium
CTACTTACAAATACAATTCTCCAAACAAAGCTAAGATTTTTTATCTGCTTCATAACCTCGATGCCATCGATTCCCTTCATTTCTATATCTAGAAAAAGCAAATCTATGTCCTCTTTTCCTTCCTTAGCCTGCAAAAGTACCTCTTCTCCCGATTCATAACTACTATATTGAAAACTGCAACCATTTATTTTTTCATATTCTCTGCAATAGCTTTCTATTTTTTCCCGTACACCTTTATCATCATCACAGATTCCTATTCTCATCGGCCACCCCACCTTATAGCAGAATTTTTGTCTATATATAGTAATTATACCTTTTATTTTTACTTTTTACAACAAAAGAAATTTCTTTTCTTCTTATTTTACAAGAGTTTATTAACAATCCCAACCCTTTCAATATTTTCTCCATAGATATATTTTTTCCACTGGATAAAATATATCCATTGTGAAGCCTGCAAAAGAATGGTATACTTCTAAAAGACAACCTACCGTCTTATTATGAACTAGAAAGGAAGGTATAACCATGTTTCGCATGTGGGGAAAGATTTTTAAAGAAAATCGGTTAGTAAAAGACACCGTAATATGCTGTGAGGACTTATCCTTAAATCGCACAAGAAAGGTATATGCTACCTTAGATGATATTTGTGTGGAATTTGATTTACAGACACCAATTTGGCTTGAGAAAAATAAAAAAGAATTTATTGAGCTATCCAAAACTCGTTTTCACCAGGATAGCTTTATTGAAGAAATTGACTTTGACTTTTTAGAAATTCAAGTCATTGAAGAAGACTATTAGGTAGCTTTGCTAAGGCATTGAATACAGCGCAAGAATGGAGATTAGTGTGAAAAACAAATTTTTCACACCTAAGATTTGTGCTTCGCACAAACTTTTATGCGCAAAATACAGCGCAAGAATGGAGATTATTATGAAAAAGAAATTCACTCATACTCTTATTTTTTGTATGGTAGCTTGTGGGCTAGGCTATGCCTTTTATCGTTTTTATTTAAAGGACACTAAGACCACAGAGGTAAGCTCCCCTATCTTATCTCTTACAGATAAGCTACATACCCTAATCAACAATACTTCTATGAAACAAGAAGAAACCATCCCCGTAAGCAGTCCCGCTATTACAGAGGCGGACTTTACCATTTCCCCTATTACTGAGGAAATCAAAGCAAGAATCAATGGAAAATCCTACAAAGCAGACTGCACCATTCCTTATGAGGAGCTACGCTATTTAACCCTTTATTATGTGGACTTTAACGGAGTAATTCAAAAAGGAGAAATGATTGTAAATAAAGCAATTGCACAGGATGTAGTAGAAATTTTCTATGCCCTATATACCGCAAAATATCCAATTGAGCAAATGAAATTAGTAGATGAATTCGATGCTGACGACGAAAAATCCATGGCGGCAAATAACACCTCTTGCTTTAACTATCGCACCATTGCAGGAACCACCCGCATTTCCAACCACGCCAAAGGACTTGCCATTGATGTAAACCCTTTGTATAATCCATATGTCCGTTCCAATTCCGCTGGTGAAACAGAGGTGCTTCCTGCGAATGGAACTCCTTATGTAGACCGAAGTCAAGGCTTCGCCTATAAAATCGATACCAACGATTTATGCTATCAGGAATTTATCAAACACGGCTTTAGCTGGGGTGGTGCATGGAATTATAGTAAAGATTATCAGCACTTTGAAAAGAAGTAGGGGTTCAATTCCCCTACTTTTTTTGTTGCCCTATGCAATTTTTCTTCTATTCTTATAAAATGAAACGAATAATATAATACCTGCCAAGGCTCCTAAAAATATGAAGGACTGTATCACTGGCATAAAGTTATAGCTTTGTCCCTGCCAAAAATCAATGTATTCATTACTAATATAGGTCATAGGTAACGTGAAGGCTATGGTTTTAATTGGCTTTGGTAGCTGGTCACTTTGAATTCCCATCATACCACATAACATCATAAACAGAAAATATAAGCTCATAGTAACAACATAAGTAGGACCAAATTTCTTTAATATATTAGCTACTCCGTGGGCAAGCATAAAGAAAATAATTGCTACTAAATATAACGATACCACCAAAATAATCAAGGATAATAGGGCAGGCTTTTGTAGGTCTAATAAACTCACCTCTGCCACTGCATAAACCGCCATAGCTACAGTTAAGAAAATAAGCTGTGCAATGAGCTTTGCCAAAATAATGCTTTTTTCATTATACCCAAATAAACGCATTCTTAAAGGAACATTTTTCTCTATTTCATTGGAGTAATTTGCAGCATATCCCATTAACATAATTGCCATAGGAATAATTAAACTCATGGTAATGACAATTGCTGTTACTACTTCCTGTTTCATAGACTCAGGCACTTCCTTCGTAGCTTGAGAAGAAATAATCATAGACATTACAATAGGAAATATAACTCCAAAAAAATGTACAAACAAATTTCCACTTAAATTTCTGATTTCATATATAATCAGTCCTAAATTACATTTCTTACTCATTTGTCATCCCTCCCTTTTCTTCTTGAAATCTTTTTTTCGCATTAATTGACATAATTTCAATATCATTATTACTTCTTTTAAAATTCACATTTTTCTCAATTAATAAGGATATTAGCTTCTCTTCCTCCTTACCATCTGTACAAGAAATAGCAATCAAATGGTTCGGTGCATCTAATCTTTTAAATTCCTTCGTAAGCTCTCTATTTTCTATGGTATTATCTAAAATGACAATGGCATTTCCACAATATTTCTGGAATAAATCCTTCTGTGTGCAAAAATCTACCACTTCACCTTTTTCTAGAATCAAAATCTTATCTGCTAATTGCTCTAGCTCCTCATAATAGTGAGATACTACTACTAGGGCATTGTCCTTTCCTTTATACCAATCTACTAATTTCTCCATTAATTTTTGCCTCGTTTCAAAATCCAGCCCAGAGGTTACCTCATCATAAAAGGTAAGTGGAGCATTTTGCATCATCACCATAATAATGGTAAAACGTTGCTTTTGCCCTCCTGATAGGGCCTGATACTTTTTCCCTAAACAGCCTTCAAATTCAAAGTAAGAAATTAGCTCTTGTAGCTTCTGATTATTTTTGATTTTGGTATTTAACAAGGTTTCCATAATATGTTTTACCGCCATAGTGGAAACATACTCATTAAATTGCATATGGGCTGCCATTTGCTCTGGAATTAAATGGGTAGAAATCACACCCTCATAGGAGGTAAGCCCTAATATAGACTTTACCAAGGTAGACTTACCTGCCCCATTAGAGCCAATCACTCCAATTCTGTCCCCCTCTTCTATTACAATAGGCTCAGTAATAGAAAGCGCTGTCTGCTTCCCATATTGCACCTTTAAATTTTCTATGGTAACTAGCATAGAATCTCTTCCTTTCTCTTTTTGATACTTATAGGCATTTGCGAAACACTCAATAGATTTATATGAGTTGTATCAAATATACAACTTTAGAAAACTAAAATTGTGTTTTGCAATTCTCTACTTCATACATACAGTATAGCTTTCTCGTATGAAGATTTGATGAAGACCTCATAGAGGTGTTGTGTACGTTTCAATTAGGAAGGAAAAGATAGTGTTGCTCGCACCCCATACTCAGTATTTTCAATAGAAATCGTCTCCCCTATTAGCTTCACATAATAAGACACCACATAAAGCCCCAACCCTTTTCCCTTATTCTTCGTATCGCTACTTACAAAAGGCTCATAAATATTAGGTAATAAGTCCTCCTCTATATGACTTCCATAATTTTCCACCATTACTTGTTTTTCCTTAATGGAAACTATAATTTTTTCCCCATTTTTCGTATACTGCACCGCATTGGAAATTAAATTATCCACAATCTTCTTTAAAATCTCTCCATCCGTAAATGCACAGCCCTCTCCCCTTTGCTCTAGCCTAATATTTTTTTCCTCAAGCTGCACCTGATAATGACTCGTTACCTCGGTAACGAACGGAAGAAGAGAAATCTCCTCCCTTTGCAAATGGTCTGCACAATGATTTAAATACAAAATATCCTCCACAATCTTTTGCATAGACTTAAGCTGCTTCTTAACCTCTGGAAGATACTCCTTCGTATCCTTATATTTTCCTATCTGACCAATCATTCCCTCCACTAACAAAAGAGCTGCCGTAATTGGAGTTTTGAGCTGGTGAGAGGAAGCTCTCATAAATACTTCTTGCCGTTTATTTTCCTCTAACAGTAGGTTATTCTTTTCTTCTAGCTCCCAATAATTCTTCTGAAGCTTCTCATACAATTCATTTAGGGTTGCAGCTAGCTCTCCAATTTCATCCTTTTCCTTTATTTTAAAAGGACGCACATGAAACTGTCCCTCTGTTTTTACCCCTCTCGCATAATAGGCAAGGCGAATAATAGGATTTACAATCTTTCTCGAGAAAAGCTGAGAAGCTACTAACACAAGAAAAAAAACAACCGCTACAATCATAGGAATACTTTTTATAATCACTGGTGCAATCTCATTCATATCCGAGGACATCATAGGTAAAATTGTCATAACAATTTTCTCCTCATTCTGACTCATTGCTACATAGGTAGTATAATGATTACTTTCATCACTTATTCCGAACTCAAACACAACCAAGTCATCTGTTACAGGATGCACCTTAAATTCCTCCTCCACATAAATAGAATCTGAATTTTTCTCAGTTGCTTTTATTTCTAAAGGATACTCCTTAGAAAGCACTGCACTTTTTAACAACTTATCCTGTATTAAGTCTTCAACCTCTTTTATATCCTCCTCCTTAAGCTCCATTTGATCTATATCCTCTTTTTCAAAATCAAAATCCTTAAACCTTTGTATGAAGCTCTGTAAATCCTTATCCTTGACTTCTACCTCTGCTTCAAAAAATTTACTTACAATTTTTAATTTATTTTCCTTAAGTGGCATCTCCACAGTAAAGGTAGAAGTAGGATTTCTTACCTCTAAATGGTCATAGCTCCCTTCCTTCTCATACTGCTGTCCGATTTCGATGGCAGATTCTAAATTAGCTCTTTGCACATAATCCACATACAAAGAAGGTAGCATAAGCGTAAAATACCCTACTAACAACACCACCATAATTCCACCCAATAAAATACTGTACAAAAATGTCTTTTCTGATAATTTCATAGCTCTACCTCACTATTATACTGATACCCAATACCAATCACTGTTTTAATGTAATTTTTTGGCAGCTTCTTTCGTAAATTTTTCACATGAGCGTCAATGATTCTATCATTTCCAATATAATCCTCATTAAAAATCCGAAGAATTAACTGTTCTCTTGTAAATGCACGATTGGGCTCCTTCTCTAATGCCTGCAATAATAAAAATTCACTTAAGGTAAGTGGTAGTGCTTCTCCATCATAAAATGCCTGATAGGAATCCTCGTGAATCACTAGCCCCTGTTCCTGTGCACTATCTTGTTTCTTCACTCTTCGCAAAATTGTTTCCATACGCTTTAATAAAATAATAGGCGATACTGGCTTAATCACATAATCGTCTGCATACAAATTAAAAGCCTTTACTTGCGTTTTTTCATCCTCTAGGGCCGTAAGCATAATCGTTGCCATATTCTTCATTTCCTGATGAATAAAAGAAAGCACCTCAAGACCACTCACCTTCGGCACCATAATATCTAGCACCGCCATATCAAAGGCTTCCTTTTTTAAGGCTTCTATGGCTTCCTCTCCATCACTAACACAAGTCACCTCATATTGCTGCATCTTCATATATTCGCTTAAAACCTCTTGTATTGTCGGCTCATCCTCCAAAAATAAAATCTTCATCGCCATAATCCTCCCTACTTCCTGTTAGACTCTATAAAGCCTTACTTACTACACTTGCATCAACGTACAATCAGTTATGTTTTTTACAATACAAAACTAGTGTATCACATCCATATGAATTTCATATGAAGAAAAAGAGCCAAAAAAGAAGGTCATTGCAATCGCAATGACCTTCTTTTTTAAACACCCTATTTTTCAAGACGAGCAAGTAACACTTCTCTCTCTTTTTCAAAGCCTGGTTTACCAAGTAATGCAAACATATTTTTCTTATAGCTTTCTACACCTGGTTGGTCAAATGGATTAACTCCTAATGTATATCCACTTACACCACAAGCAAACTCGAAGAAATAGAATAACTCTCCAAGATAGAATTCATTAATCTCAGGTACAGTTACCATTAGGTTAGGTACATTACCATCGCAGTGTGCTAAAATTGTTCCGTTCATTGCACTCTTATTAATGAAATCAACTGTTTTACCTGCTAAATAATTAAGTCCATCTAAGTCTACTTCTTCTTTTTCTAATGTAATTTCACATTTAGGTTTTTCTACGTTAATTACTGTTTCAAAATGATTCTTAGTACCATCTTGGATAAATTGTCCCATAGAATGAAGGTCAGTTGTTAAATCAACTGCTGCTGGGAAAATCCCCTTTCCATCTTTTCCTTCACTTTCACCAAATAATTGTTTCCACCATTCAGATACATAATGAAGAGAAGGCTCATAATTACAAAGAATTTCAATTCCATGTCCACGTCTAAGTAATGCATTACGAACAGCTGCATATTGAAGAGAATCATTTTCTTCAAAAGGATTGTTAAGACATCTTTGTCTTGCAGAAGCTGCTCCTTCCATTAATTTATCAATATCAGCACCACTTGCTGCAATTGGTAATAAACCTACTGCTGTAAGTACTGAGAAACGTCCACCTACATCATCAGGTACTACGAAGCTTTCATAGCCTTCTTCTGTAGCAAGATTTTTAAGCGCACCCTTTGCCTTATCAGTAGTAGCATAAATTCTCTTAGCTGCTTCTTCTTTACCATATTTTTCAATTAAGATTTTCTTAAATACACGGAATGCAATTGCCGGCTCAGTAGTAGTACCGGATTTTGAAATCATGTTAATAGAGAAATCTCTGTCTCCTACAACATCAATTAAGTGTTGTAAATAAGTACTACTAATGCTATTTCCTACATAATAAATTTCTGGAGTCTTTCTTACGCTCTTATCTACAATGTTATAGAAGCTATGTCTTAAGCATTCAATTGCTGCTCTTGCTCCAAGATAAGAACCACCGATACCGATTACCAATAAAACCTCTGAATCTGATTGAATCTTAGCTGCTGCCTTTTTAATTCTATCAAATTCTTCTTTATCATAATTTACAGGAAGATCAATCCAACCTAAGAAGTCGTTTCCTGCTCCTGTTTTTGATACTAATTGTTCCTTTGCATCATTAACGATTTTGCTCATCATTTTAATTTCTGCATCGTTAAGTGTTGCTTTTGCGTTTGTGTAATCAAACTTTACTTGATTTGCCATTGCTTTATTCTCCTTTTCTTCTTCATTTGCTATTTATGATTTTATCAAATATCCTTTATATTATCAACAAAATTTTGTTAAGACCTTGCAAATTTCAGTTATTCCTCTATTTCCTGCAAAAGCCCCTTTAGCTCGCTTCTTTTACTAATAGAAAGTTTTTGGAATAAATACCACATACATTTTTTCACTGTGGCTTCAGAAATTACTAACTTTTCAGCAATTTCCTTGTTGCTATCTCCCCTAGCGGCTAATTTCGCCACCTGTCTTTCTCGCATAGTAAGTCCGCATTGGTCAAAGAAATGCTCCTTTTCATTAAACACACTTTTAGACTTCTCATACTTTTGATATAATGTTTCTATTTTCTTCATATGTGGGAACTCTAAACGCCTTAAAATTGGCAATACCTTTCCCCCGTTTTCACAAAAAGGAACATAAACCTTATTCGGCATAGCAAGGTTAATTGCTTCCTTTAAGGTTTCCTCTGCCTTAGTAAGCTGTGAAGTTCCTTCATAAGCAATTGCACCATGAATTAATACATAAATCTCCACCATATCAAGCTTTCTTTTTCTTACATACTCTAAGTCCATTTCAAATCTTCCAAGATATGCCACATATTTTTCATGCTCTAATAGCATTCTTGAATAAAGCAGAAAATAAACTGGTTCCATAATCCAACGAAGCTGAGTCGTAGGAAAATTTCCTTCAATAATCCAAGAAGCCATTTCCTCTTCCTGTCCCGTTTCTAGTGCCAAAAAGGCATAACAATATTCTCTTATCATGGTTAAGGCTTCGTTGGGTTCTAAAACTAACGGCTCATTTAGCTTTCGCATAATATTTTTAATTGATTTACTATTTCCCTTCCAAACAGCAATCCGCCCTAAACAAAATAGTGCATTAATTAATACACTTTCCTGATTTTTAGAGGTTGCCTCAAAATATGCCTGATAAGCTAAACCTTCCGCTTTTTCCAGTTCGCCTGTATAAAAATAATACTCACCACGAAACAAATTAGCTACACCACTGCCATGGCCATCGGTCATATCTGTATAATAATTCATACACTTTTCTAATTCCTCCACTTGGGTAAGAAAAGGTCGCTCCGCCTGATATAAAAGATTAGAAAGACTAGAAGAGCCAAAGCCCCAAGGCTCTCTTTCATCCACTCGCTCTAATCGCTTTCCATTTAGTAAGGAAGAAATTTTTTTCATACTTTCTAGCATTTTCTTAGTATCCCCAAAATTCTTGGTATACTCTAAGAAAGTAAACTGCGCATTTAACTGATTCTTTTCACTTTGGGCTACATCTTTATGTTCAATTGCTTCTTGTATCAATTGAGACAACTGCAGAGCCTCCTCTGGTCTATCATATAAAATTAACATTTGTGCTAGAATCATACTAGTTTCTAAATATTTTCTTTTTATATAAACAGAGGACTCATATAGCATTTTATCAAGGAGCTGTTCCCCTATCTCATCAGAATAAAAGGTAAAATGATACACCGTAAGAGGTAGCTTAAATGCCTTTTCATATTCCTTATTTTCTACAAAATAATATAACGCACCACTTTGATCGTGATGATTCATATACCAATCTGTAATTCGTTTCTTAACCTTTTCTTGATAGCTAATAGGCTCTCTTTTTAAAGCATTCTTTACTGCATTTTTTAAAACAGGATGCAATACATAGCAACCATCCTCATAGGTAAAAAAGGAGCTGTGCTCTAAACAGTAGGTACCATACTTAATACTTTGCTGATATTTTATAATATAATCAACCTGTTCCTTAATCATCTTATCAAAGTGACAAATATGATATAACAACCCCTTAAGATGTAATGGAAAGGTCTGAAATAGCTCCTCCATCAATTGCTCTAAGCACCTTTCAGAAAGAAAGCTTCCATTTTCTAAATAAAAATTGCATTGGACTTGTAATGCAGCTGCTAATCCAAATGTATCCTGTCTTAGCGCTTTTACACTACCTTCCTCTAACCTAATTCCTCGTTTTTCAAATAAGTCTCGAATGGTTTCCTCTTCAAAAGCCAACGTATTGGAGGTAATCACATTAATTCTATGATTTCCCGTTATTTTCGTTTCTCGTATTAATAACTCCCTACTTAAAATAATCAAATGAAGTGCACTTTCTTCTCGCTCTAATAACGCTTCTATCATACCTTCACTTAGGTACGACAAAATACAGTGGAAATTATCAATTAACAGATATGTATTCTGGCTACATTTCATTTGCCGAATACAATCTATTATTTCAACTTCCACTGTTTCCTTTGGAAATCCCAATATTTCTAATTTTCTTCCACAATCCTCATCAATTTCTTCAATTTTATCCACAAGCTGATTCCATAGATAAATGGGATTGCCTGCACTTAAAATACAATTGATAACTCTATCGTTTTCCCCAATCATTTCCTTATAAAAGCATTCTTTTATGGCAACGGTTTTTCCGTACCCAGAAGATGCTATCATTACCGTAGTAGGATATTCCACTGCTGCCTTAAGCTTCTTTCGTAGCTTATCTTGAAAAATTAACTGTGATTGCTTTTGTCCACTTGTACTAGACATCCGTCCTTAACCTCTTTTTCTGATGTTTTTTGCTTTCTTTATTTTACAACATCTTTACAGCTTCTTCAAGTAATCTATGAAATATTTGGCAAGCGGAATACCCATTCCCAATTCATATATTCTCTCTTTTTCTCTTTTTTCACTTTTCTCTATTTTATTTTAAATTTCACTATATTCTGATTTCCAGCTTTATCTGTCACAACCAATCGATAAGTTCCCTTTTTGCTTACTTTGCTTCCTGAAGAAAATTTCTTTCCATTTAAAGTAGCACTTTTCACTCCGAATTTATCAGAAAACTTAATTTGCTTTGCAGATGTATAGGTTTTTCCATTTACAACACCTTTTACCACTGGCTTTGTTTTATCAATTACAAATGTAATTTTTGTACTTTTTCCATTTACATCGATGCAAGAAACAATTTTCTTTCCTTCCTTCACAAAGATACAGTTATTTGTTCCAATCATTTTCCCATTTACAACAAAACGGTCAATTACTGTACCTGAGGTAGCCTTAACTGTTACATTTTTACGATAATACCCATTGTTTTTTGCACCAGTAAGCTTTGGTGCTGCAATGGAAGAATCTAATGGTGATTCTGTAAAAATGGCCCAGCAATTGTAGTTTTTGTATAATTCATCATTTTTCCATACAACTGTCTTCTTATCATCTTGAATACGTCCATTGGTTTTTTTCACTTCATAAGGGAATGTAAAGGTATATGTTTGTTGAAAAAGCTTTTTCATTTCCTCATCATAACTACTGCTTACAGCCTCTGTTGCAGTTTTATTTTTCAAAAAGAAATAATTGGAATTAAATGCAATTTGCGCATCATCCATATCCTCAATTTTTGTAACATCATTAAATGTAATGTTTCTTGTACCTTTTTTATATGCCTTCCCACCTACTGTTACATCTTGCCAGGTATAATCTTTATCTAGTGTAACATTACCATCTGTTAAATACTCCTTCTCAATCATAACAACAGATTGTAATGTTCCAGAACCATTCTCTTCTATGTTCATTGTAGTATCTCCAGAACATCCACAAAGAGTAGCAAGCATGAGCACTACCGTTAACATTGCAACTACAATTTTCCTTTTCATTTTGATTCCTCCTCGTATCATGACGATAGACTTCTTAGATTTCCTACATATACATAGGACGTACTTTCCTCTATAGAGAAAAAAAGAGCTAAGCTCGCTCCTTAGCTCAAAATATATATGTAGAATACACCCCGATAAAGGATAAAAATGTAACGATGCATCCAATTATCCTTTAAAGTAACAAAATCTCTAATAACGCCTTATATCTCAAGACCTCACTTTATTATTATATTGGTAAGTGCATCTATTTTCTACCAACTAAAAGTTTGCATTTTCTCATGTTTCATTGCATTTCATCCAAGGATTCAAAGGAATATCCCATATTTTGTAAATAATCTACTATTTCTTCCAATGCTTCCGCGTTAGATTGGGATACATTATGCATCAAAGGAATGGCTCCAGGGTGATAATATTTTTTAAAATGTTCTACCACATATGCTTTTCCTGGTTGATTGTTCACATCATAATCCAAATATGCCATACTCCAAAAAATAGTTTTGTAGCCTAAATCCTTGGTTACCTGCAATGTTCTTTCGCTGTACTCTCCCTTGGGTGGTCTAATGTAGGGATCCATCTCATACCCCGTTGCTTCCTTACAATAGGAAGCACAATCCTCAATCTCTTTTTTGATTTCCTCAACAGACTTAGATGGAAGGCTTGGATGGGTACAGGTATGGTTTCCTACTAAATGTCCTTCCTCCTTCATTCTCTTTACTAAATCCACATTATCTCGAATAAAGGTCCTAGTAACAAAAAACATAGCCTTTGCTTTCTTTTTCTTTAACACATCTAGAATTTTAGGTGTAAATCCATTTTCATATCCACAATCAAATGTAAGATAAATTACCTTCTCCTTCGTATTTTTATCTACATAATATGCATCATATTTTTCAATTGGAATCTTATCCTGAGCGCCTGAGGGCTGATGCTCTGTATTACGTTTAAACCACCAGGCATTGGTTTCATTGGATAGCTTATTATAATCTGCGGTCTCATTTTGTGTAGTTTCTGTTGCTACTTCCCGAGGATTTTCCTCTGGAGTCTCCTCTGTGCTCTCCTGTGTACTTTCCACCTCTTCTGTGGTAGTCTCCTCAGTCTGCTCTACGGTTGTCTCTTCCATAGTGCTACTAGCTTCTTCACTTACTTCCTCGGTCACCTCTACACCATTAATTGTCTGAACCTTACTACAGCCTGCAACCAAAAGAATCCCTACTAAACTCAAACATAACCAACCTTTTTTCACCTTGCCACTCCTTTTCTTATTCTAAAAATATTTCCCCAAGAATTTCTTCCATTAGGGCCAACTCCTCTTTACATTGTAGCTCCTTACTAATTTCCTTCTCATCCTCCTCTTTGGTAGCTGCTACCTCTTTTTGGCTCTTCACTATTGTTTCCTCTTTTTGGACATTTTCTTTCTCAATCGTTGCTTTCACAGGATAAATATAAGCATTTTCCAAATAATCCTGAATCAAAATGGTCACTAATTCCTTTTTCGAAGTCATATCCCATATAATTTCCAAGCTTCCTAAAAATAATCCCGCAATTAAGCCTGCTGCAAAAACTCCTACCATTTGCTCCACCGATTTATGACCTTGGTATGCCACAATAGCTCCAACCATAGACACTGCAATACATACAACCATCATTCTCAAATGAAGCATTTCCCAAAAGGATAGCGACAAGCCTAACAGCTTTCTACTCATTAAATGCTTTCCCACATAGGCTTCCATATTTATAATAGGAGTATGCTTTTGATAGCTCTTTTTTATCCCATCCTTCATGGTTTTTATCAGCTTATGCTTGGTAAAGCCCATATCCTTCGTTGCTTTTTTTAGCCTACTATAAGAGCAATATACTATCATTCTACTCAATGTCCCTATTATCACTGCCCCTAGCAAAATAGCAAAAAATATTTCTTGATTTTTTATGATTTCCTGCATCTTCTCACCTTACGCACAATCTCCTTTATGCGATTTCCTTTCCTATGTAATAGTTGTTATCTATGTTTATTATAGATTGATTTACATTTTTTGGAAATATGGTGTCGTATGCATTTTTTCTACAAAAATATCACCCTTTCGGATTATTCATACATTTTTATCATTTCTAACATCAAGTGTGTGGTGTGTAAAATTGCCTGCTCCTCAAACTCCTGATAATTCATTTCGGCACTGTGGTCTGCTTTATCAGAAATGGCACGAATCACCACAAAGGGAACTTGATTTAAATATGCAACCTGTCCCATGGCAGCCCCCTCCATCTCAGTACAATAGCCATCAAAACTCTTAATTAACTCTTGTTTCTTCTCTCCATCGGATATAAATTGGTCACCTGTTACCACTCTCCCTACAAAGCACTGAATATCTTGATTTACCTTTTCACAGCATTGCTTTGCAAGATTAATTAACTCTTCATCCCCTTTAAAAATAGAAGTCTCCATTCTAGGAATTTCCCCTTTTTTATATCCAAAGCCTGTAGCATCTACATCGTGCTGCATGGTATCCTTAGAAAGGACAATATCTCCAATATTAATTTCATTTCTTAAGGAACCTGCAACCCCTGTATTAATCAGTGCAGACACCTGAAAATCATCTATCAAAATCTGAGTGCATACTGCCATATTTACCTTTCCAATCCCACTTCGAACTACAATAACTTCCTTTTCCTGAATAAAGCCATGAAAAAATTCCATACTTGCCTTAACCTTTTTTGTAACATTTTCCATGTGGGATTTTAAAATTTCTACTTCCTCTTCCATTGCCCCAATAATTCCAATAATCTTCATTTTACTATCTCCTTTTGTATATAATATTTATTAGGCATTTGCGAAACGCCCAAAAAACTTATTTTAGTTGTACAAAATATACAATTCCATAAGCAAGCACTTTGTCCCCGTCGGTGTTTATATGCCGTATTTTGGCATATTATGCACCGCTGCGCGGGACAACGTAGCGAGAGCGTGCTTGCGTTGGTTTGTATATTTTATACAACTCTAGAAAGTTTCAACTACGTTTCGCAATTACCTAATAATATTTATGTATTTTTCTTATTTCTATTGAAAGTCTTTTTCTTATATACTATACTATCATCAGATTTATCTCGCAAGGGGGATATAAAATTATCTATCAGAAGGAGGGAAAAAAATGCATTATATTCCAAAAGGCGTATGCTCACGTCAAATTGATTTTGAAGTAGAAGATAATATAGTAAAAAATGTAAAATTTCACGGCGGTTGTCCAGGAAACTCTATTGGTGTTGCAAGCTTGGTAGAAGGCATGAATATTGACGAAGCCATCAACCGACTAAGTGGTATTTTATGTGGCGTAAAATCCACTTCCTGCCCTGACCAATTAGCAAAAGCATTGGCTCAATATAAGGCTCAAGAAAACCATTCATAATCGCAGAAAGAAGGAAACAGTATGAAACGAATTGTACTAACTGGTGGCGGTACCGCTGGTCATGTTACTCCAAATATGGCGTTAATACCAGAACTACAAAAACGAGATTTTGATATCCAATATATCGGCTCCTATGACGGAATTGAACGAAAATTAATTGAAGAAATGAAAATTCCTTATCACGGAATTTCCTCTGGTAAGCTAAGACGTTATTTTGATTTAAAGAATTTTTCAGACCCTTTTCGTGTTGTAAAGGGTTGCCACGAGGCCTCTGTACTACTAAAAACCTTAGCACCTGATATTATTTTTTCTAAGGGTGGCTTTGTCACAGTTCCTGTTGTATTAGCAGCAAAAAAACATAAAATTCCAACGATTATTCACGAATCAGACATGACTCCAGGGCTTGCAAACAAAATCTGTATTCCAGCAGCAACCAAAGTTTGTTGTAATTTTCCTGAGACTCTAAACCATTTGCCAAAGGAAAAGGCTGTACTTACAGGTTCTCCTATTAGAAGAGAATTATTTCAGGGTGTGAAGCAAAAGGGACTAGAATACTGTAATTTTAACGATCAAAAGCCTATTCTTTTAATTATTGGCGGAAGTCTTGGCTCACAAATTATAAATGATGCAATTCGCGAAAATCTTACTGCTATTTTAAAAGATTTTCAGGTGATTCACATTTGTGGAAAAGGAAAGGTAAATGAATCTCTCCTTCACATTGAAGGCTATAAGCAATTTGAATACGTGAAAAAGGAGCTTAGCAGCTTACTTGCTGCCTCCGATATTATTATTTCAAGAGCAGGCGCTAATGCCATCTGTGAAATTCTCGCCTTAAGAAAGCCGAATATTCTAATTCCATTATCGGCTAACGCAAGTCGTGGTGACCAGATTTTAAATAGTGCTTCCTATGAAAATGCAGGCTACAGCTATGTTCTAAAAGAAGAACAGCTAACTGGTGAAACATTACTAAATGCTCTTCATACTGTATATGAGAATCGTTCTACTTATATTGCAGCAATGAATACTAGCCCACTTTCTAATCCAATTGATACAATTGTATCTTTAATTGAAGAAACTGCATTTTCCTAAAAAACTATATTAAAATAGCGAGAGCCAAAACTCTCGCTATTTTAATACAATTCTTTTTCTAACTGATCCAAATACATACGAATCATTTTCATTCTTTTTTCATATTCACTTCTTGCAACAGCAGTTTTTGCCCTTTTAATCTTTGGCAAATTAATTTGATAATACCGCTGAATTCGATTATATGCCATCTTATAGCTAGCATTATCGTGCTCCGCAGTCGCCATAGCATCCCAAAGCACACTTATAGCACCAACCTCATCAAGCAAATCTGCATCCATAACTACCTGACACTCTATAGATAAGGGCTCTGTCATATCCTTATCGCTATGAATTCTAATAATCTCAGCAACACGACCAATTTTCTTATCATCATAGCCTTCTTCTACCAAATATTCTACTGCTATTTCAGCACTAACATCTCCATGAGGCCTGCCATCTTCCCAACCTACATCGTGAAATAATGCTGCCAAAGAAATAATTTCAAGGTCGCCTCCTACCTTAGCTTGAAGCTTAATTGCCCACCGATAAACACGCATAATATGTTCAAATCGGTTTCTAAAAGGATAAATTGGAGGGCGCCCATTTTTTTCTGTTTGTTCCTTCACAAACTCAATTATCTTTGAATAATTCATTGGTTCCACCCCTACTCTTAATAGTGTCCCTTGTATTCTTTCACTTCCTCGTTAAGAGCAAGCATCTTAGCATCTAAAAAGCTAGCCATATCAGAACATTCTCTTAATTCCGTTCTAATATGTTCTGGAACATTTCCCTCATATTTGTAATAAATTTTGTGTTCTAAGCTTGCCCAAAAATCCATGGCAACGGTACGAATCTGAATCTCAACCTTAGTAGGTACCACACGGTCTGATAAAAAGATTGGAACAGTAACAATCATATGATAGCTACGATATCCGCTTGGCTTAGGGTCTCTAAAATAATCCTTTGTTTTTAATACTTCTATATCATTTTGTGAACTAATCATATCCACAATACGATAAATATCAGTTGTAAAGGAACAAGTAACTCTAATTCCTGCAATATCGTCTATATAGGTTTGAATATTTTCTAATGTAATATCTCTACCTTGACGTTGTAGCTTAGAAATAATACTTTCTCCTGATTTAATTCTTGACTTAATGTGCTCAATTGGATTATATTGATGCACAAACTTAAATTCATCATTTAAAATTTCTAGCTTAGTATTAATCTCCTTCAGTGCTGAATTATATAATAGTAATAATTTATTAAATTGTAATAACACGTCATTTACTTCAGGTAAATCCATATCGATTCCTCCATTCATTTAATTCAATCTGTATTATTTTTATGCAATCATTTGCATGTAAGTCTGTCTTACCTATTTTTTATGTATTTTTCACGCTACGAAACTCTTTTATCTAACGCTATCTATATCATAACATTTTTTTTGTAAATATACTATAAAATTTTTATAAAAAAGTGTCATAAAGTGACACAAAGAATTGTAAACAATTCTTATGAGTTTTCAATGCAAACTCGATTCTAGTGCGTCTTTCGAAGCAATTTCCCATAAGAAAAAAAAGCCCCTTTGCGTCTTCGCAAAGAAAGCTCATCTATTTTATTTAAATCCACGCGACCTGCTTTGAACTTCTCTTACAGACGTTACCTAATCAGTAAACTCAGTGTAGGCACCCTTACGGCACATGGGAGGTTTTACTTAGTGCTGCTTCATTCCTGACCTGACACGATTCATAAATTCCCATTGCGCAAGACCCATACGTCAACGCCACTGAAATAGGGCAGCTCAACAATCAAAGCCCTAGGCAAATCAACACCCCTACTATAGCGGATTGTAGGTACAGGGCACCGCTAACTCCCCGGCTGCGTGGAAGATTTTTGACATAGTAATTCGTCACACAACCATAAGTATATCCAATTTATCCTTTTCTGTCAAATAAATTTTTCTTGCCCTTTTCGACAAAAAGATTTATATTGAAAATACTTTGTATAAATGATATACTTAGTAATACATAGTATATTGAAATTCGCAGGATTGGAGGATGAAAATGAATGTTCAAAACGAAAAATACGAACGACAAATGAAAAAAGGTGTTCTAGATATGCTGGTTCTAAAGCTATTAGAATCTGATGAAAAGTACGGTTATCAATTAATTAGTGAATTAAATGAAAAAAGTGATGGTGTATTTATTTTAAAGGAAGGCACCTTGTACCCTATCTTATATCGTCTAGAAGATGAAGCATTTATAGAAAGTAACTGGAGTCTTCCAGAGGGTAAACAGGTTTCTCGAAAATATTACTCTATTACAGCTAAGGGTAAAGCCGCACTAGAGCAAATTGCCACAACCTGGAATTCTATTCAATCAGGGATTGATAAGATTATGGAAACACCAGTCACAAAATAAAGGAGGTCGACTTAATATGACACCAAATCAATATGTAAAAGCCATTACAAGGCATGTTACTTGTTCAAAAGCAAAGAAAAAAGAAATCAAATTGCAATTATTATCTGATATGAATGCCTCGCTAGAAGGTGGAGAAGTTCTAGAAAATATTATTAGTCGAATGGGAAAGCCTGCTGATATCGCAAGGGAATTTAATGAAAATCTGTCAGAAGAAGAATTAATGAAATACCAAAAATCAAAGCGCTTTCGTTTTTTTGGTGTAATTGCTGTAATTCTAATTATTATTTTATTCCTAGCCTCTATCCTTTTATGGCTTATGCCTTGGGCTTCTGGAACTCATTCTTCTGCTTCTCAAACAGAAATTGATACAAAAACAGAAGAAGTCATTACTTTATTAAATGAAAATGATTTTGATACTTTAAGTAATTTATCAACAAAGGAAATGGTACCATACCTAACTAAAGATTATATTGACAAGGCAAGAAATGGTATTTCTGATAATTGGGGCGAATACAAGTCTTTAGGAAAAATTTATTCTCAAGAAATATTACAAAAAGGGAAACACTACACTGTAGTGCAAGTAAACGCTTCCTACGAAAATATTAGTGTTACCTATACCATTACCTTTGATCAGGATATGAATTTAGCTGGTCTATATATGAAATAGGAAGGAGTTTGTGTGTATGGCATTTTGGATTTTTATGTTATGTATGATTTTACTTGTTCCACTCACTATGATATGCTTTGGGAGAATCTTCTTAAAAAATCCACCAAAGGAAATAAACAGCATTTACGGATACCGAACCCCTAGGTCCACTAAAAATATAGAAACTTGGAAGTTTGCACACCACTATTCAGGCAAACTTTGGTTTCAATGGGGGGTAATTTTACTCCCCCTCTCCATTCTGCCTATGTTCTTTTTACTTGGAAAAAGTACAGATGAAATAGGCACTTGGGGCTCTATTATATGTTTACTACAAATTATCCCATTAGTTGGCGTTATCTTCCCTACAGAAGCTGCTCTAAAAAAGACCTTTGATGAAAATGGAAATAAGAAAATAGAATAAACATAAAAAAAATCACCTTCACAGGTGATTTTTCTTTTATTAATGAGACATCGGGGATTCGAACCCCGGACAACTTGATTAAAAGTCAAGTGCTCTACCGACTGAGCTAATATCCCATATTAAATTATAAGTGCCCAGAACCGGAATCGAACCAGTGACACGAGGATTTTCAGTCC
>JAFPBJ010000064.1 GCA_017390525.1 Lachnospiraceae bacterium
GTCTTTGCTGCTTCTAATGGTGTTTTCCCATTTAACTCATCAATAGGATAATCAGCCATTCCATCTCCTAAAACAACTACATATTTCATATGAATCCTCCATTTCTTTCTATTCCAACGAATTGCTTAGAAATAAGGATTAGAGTGCCATAAGCTCTTTATTTTCCCAAAGGACACAAACTTTTGACACCCTAATCTTTATCCTCAATTATTTACATTTCTTATAACTCAGTTCTAATTGTATTTAATACACCATCAAAGCCTTTGATTTTCTCTTCAAAGTTTTCTTGGCTCATTTCTTCTGTAATGACTGCAAATTCCCCTGAGATGCCTGCATCTACTGTTGTAACTGCTCCAAAGGCTTCTTTTACAGCATCAAGCTTGACAGAATCTGCAAAACGAATAAAGTATTTGTATTTTGCTTTCTTAATATCACCAAGCTTTAATTTTTCTTCACTCCAAATAGAAGTAATATTGACTCCTAAGTGCTTTACTTCATCCACTACGTCTGCTACTACTGCACTTGCAGTTGGTAATTTACCAGCGCCTGGTCCGTAGAACATAGCATCACCAATCATATTACCATTTACAAAAATTCCGTTAAATACATCATTTACATGGAATAATGGGTGATTTGCTCCAATCATAATTGGTGCTACAATTGCAAATACTTCATCACCAACTTTTTTACTCTGTCCTAATAATTTTATGCTACCATTTAATTTTTTTGCATACTTAATATCAGTATCTGTAATTTTTGTAATTCCTTCTGTTTGAATCTTTTCAAAATCCACTTGTTTACCATAAGCAAGTGAAGTTAAAATTGCAATTTTTCTACAAGCGTCATGTCCTTCTACATCTGCCTCTGGATTACGTTCTGCATAACCTTTGTCTTGTGCATCCTTAAGTACAGTATCAAAATCTAAGCCTTCTGCACTCATTTTTGATAATATGTAATTGGTAGTTCCGTTTAAAATACCTGTAATTTCATTAATTTCGTCAGCAGTTAACGAGTTATTTAATGGACGAATAATCGGAATTCCGCCACCTACACTGGCTTCAAATAAGAAGTTTACTTTATTTTCTTTTGCAATACGAAGTAGCTCAGCGCCATGCTTTGCAACTAATTCCTTGTTAGAGGTTGCAACTGATTTTCCTTTTAATAAAGCGTCTTTTACAAAAGTATAGGCTGGGTTAATACCACCCATTACTTCTACTACAATTTTAATATCCTCATCATTTAAAATGACATCATAATCATGTACGATTTTCTCTTGAATTGGATCTCCTTCAAAATCTCTTAAATCAAGTACATACTTAATGTTAATGTCTTCGCCTGCTTTTTTTGCAATGCTTTCTCTATTTGTAGTTAATACCTCAACTACACCTGAACCTACTGTGCCATATCCTAATACTGCAATGTTTACCATGTGAATCCTCCATTCCTATTTTCACTATTCTTTCGCTAAAATTTTTAAATAATGTATTCCTTCAAGTGCTTCAATTTCCTCTATCATGTCGGCTGCATCCCCTGAGGTTGGCAAAATATTTACACTTAATGTAAGTAGCGCAATTTCATTTACAGGGATACTTTGATGTATCGTTAATATATTGGCATGATATATGGCTATTAAATTAAGAACTGCTGATAGCACTCCTGGTTTATCATCCATTTGAATGACAAAAGTAACGGTTTTTCCTTTTGTATTCTCATGAAAAGGGAATATGTCATCTTTATATTTATAAAAGGAGCTGCGACTAATTCCCACTGCATCAATGGCTTCTTGTACTGTCATAACCTTTTCTGTATCAAGAAGACGTTTGGCTTCTACTACCTTAAGTAACACTTCAGGAATTGCTTTTCTTTTTACAACATAATATTTACTTTCATTAGACATTGTCATTTAATTCCCGCCTTTTTCCTCAATGTTTCTATTTACATCTTGGTTGATTTGTATGCTCAGCAAATACACTTGTTTTCACTAGAAAGAATATTACCATAGATTCACCCCTTTTGTCTATGTTTTTTCAGAAGTACAAAAAAAATTTGGGAGGTGAACCGTTCTTTTCTTTGTCCACTTCCCAAATTTCATCTTATAAAAACCTATAAATTGCTAATTAAAAACCGTAGCCTTCTAATGTAGCAAAGTAATCCTCTGGAGTCTCTGCTCGACGAATCATTTGTGTTGTTCCGTCTTCTTTTAGTAAAATCTCAGCTGATTTTAATTTTCCATTATAGTTATATCCCATTGCAAAGCCATGAGCACCTGTATCATGAATTACTAGGGTATCACCCATATCAATTTTTGGTAGCTTTCTATCAATGGCAAACTTGTCATTATTTTCGCATAAAGAGCCTGTTACATCATATACATGATCACAAGGAGCGTCTTCCTTTCCCATAACTGTAATGTGATGATATGCTCCGTACATAGCTGGGCGCATTAGGTTTACAGCACAAGCATCTACACCGATGTATTCTTTGTGAGTATGCTTCTCATGAATTGCTTTTGTAACTAGGTGTCCGTATGGAGCTAGCATGAAACGACCAAGCTCTGTAAAGATTTTTACATCTCCCATACCAGCAGGTACAAGCACTTCTTCATATGCCTTTCTTACTCCCTCTCCAATGACGAAAATATCGTTTGGCTCTTTATCTGGTGTGTAAGGAATTCCTACTCCACCTGATAAATTAATAAATCCAATGTGTACTCCTGTTTCTTCCTTTAATTCTACAGCAGTTTGGAATAAAATCTTGGCTAATGTAGGATAGTATTCATTGGTTACTGTATTACTTGCTAAGAATGAGTGAATTCCAAATTCCTCTACGCCTAATTCTTTTAATTTTTTAAATGCCTCTGTCATTTGAGGTCTTGTAAGCCCATATTTTGCATCTCCAGGATTGTCCATAATATCTGTAGAAATAGAGAAGGTTCCACCTGGATTATAACGACAAGAAATTTTCTTTGGAATATCTGCTACTTCTTTTAAGAAATCAATATGGGTAATATCATCAAGGTTAATGGTTGCATTTAATTTTCTAGCATATTGAAATTCTTCTGCTGGAGTATCATTAGAAGAGAACATAATTTCCTCTCCTGAAAATCCACAACGTTCTGACATCATAAGCTCT
Organism: Lachnospiraceae bacterium; assembly: GCA_017390525.1. GTDB lineage: Bacteria > Bacillota > Clostridia > Lachnospirales > Lachnospiraceae > RGIG989. The sequence goes on from JAFPBJ010000064.1 coordinate 3,133, forward strand.
GTTAAAGAAGAACAGTCAGTTCCACAGCCTTCTTCTCTTAAGATTTTTAAAATAGTTGGATTAGGAGTTGCTTTTACTGCAAAATACTCCTTAAACCCTTTATTCCAAGAAAATGCCTTTCTTAAATTTCTTGCATTTTCTCTAATTCCTTTTTCATCATATAAATGAAAAGGAGTTGGATATTTTGCTGTTATTTCATCAAGTTGTTCTTTTGTTACAAATGGTTTTTTCATTGGTGTATTCCTTTCCTTTGTGTGTTACAATGTGTGTCCTTACCACTCGATTAAGGTAGAACCCCAAGTAAGTCCTCCACCAAACCCAGATAAAATAATCTTATCCTTTGGTTTAATGGCACCCTTACGATTTAACTCATCTAATAAAATAGGCACACTGGCTGCTGATGTATTTCCAAAACGGTCTAAATTCATTGGAATTTTTTCCATTGGAACCTGTAATCTTTTGGAAACAGATTGTAAAATTCTACTATTTGCTTGATGTAGTACGAATAAATCTACTTCCTCAATGCCTACCTTTGCTTGTTCTAGTACTGCTAAAATACTTTCTGGCACCTTTTTCACTGCAAATTTAAAGACCTCTTGTCCTTCCATCTTAATATAATCTACATCCACTGGATCCTTTCTAAGAGAATTATTAATCGGACGTAGCTTACAGGTAAGGACATCTCCCTTTGCACCATCTGAATATGCTGCAATTCCCATAATTCCAGTTGTATCTGCTGTTACTACTGCTGCGCCAGCACCATCTCCAAATAAAACGCAGGTGCTTCTATCATTCCAATCAATTTGCTTCGATACTACATCCGCCCCTATTACTAGCACATTTTTGGCAAGCTCTGCCTTAATATATGCTTGAGCTGTATTTAGGGCAAATACAAAGCCTGTACAAGCTGCATTTAAATCAAAACAAACTGCATTCACTGCCTTAATTTCTTTTTGAATTTCTCCAGCTGCATTTGGCAAGCTATGATCACCTGACATTGTTGCAACAATAATTAAATCAATATCTTCTGGCTTCATATTAGCATTTTCTAATGCATTCTTAGCAGCTTCACTTCCAAGACTTGCAAGTGTTTCCTCCCTAGCAATTCTTCTTTCCTTAATTCCTGTACGAGAGGAAATCCATTCATCATTGGTATCCACTATCTGGGATAAATCGTCATTTGTAATAACAGATTGAGGCACACAGCTTCCTGTTCCAATTATTCTTCCTACCATCTTACTTTCACGCGTAAATTACTTACTAAAAGCAGTTCAGTAACTACCTTTTCCTTTCCCTTTATTCTATCGCTGCAACAATCCTCCTTATTTTTAAGTGATTTCGTTGCATACTTTGATATTCAAAGTATATATAGAATCTATCATTTTGTCAACAAAAAGGTGGCAAAACCTATGCCTTGCCACCTTGCTTCTTTGCTTATCTCATATAAAATGGAACGAATTAAGCTTTATTTACAGAACCGAATAATTCCATTTTTTCTTTTACAGTTGCTTTGATTGCTTCTGCACCTGGAGCTAATAATTTACGAGGGTCAAATCCTTTTCCTTCTAAATCTTTTCCAGCTTCAATATATTTTCTTGTTGCATCCGCAAATGCTAATTGACACTCAGTGTTTACGTTGATTTTTGCAACACCAAGAGAGATTGCTTTCTTAATCATATCTTCTGGAATACCAGTACCACCATGTAATACTAATGGCATATCTCCAGTTTTTTGTTGGATTGCATCTAATGTTTCAAAGCTAAGTCCAGCCCAGTTCTCTGGATATTTACCATGAATGTTACCAATACCTGCTGCAAGCATTGTTACACCTAAATCAGCGATTGTTTTACACTCGTCTGGATCTGCACATTCACCAGCACCTACAACACCATCTTCTTCTCCACCAATTGAACCAACTTCTGCTTCAAGTGAAAGACCTTTTTCATTACAAATTTTTACTAATTCTTCAGTTTTTGCTTTGTTTTCTTCGATTGGGTAGTGAGAACCATCAAACATAACTGAAGAGAAACCAGCTTCGATACAAGCCTTTGCTCCTTCGTAGCTACCATGATCTAAGTGTAGAGCAACTGGTACAGTGATGTTTAATTCTTTTAACATTCCGTTTACCATACCTACGATAGTTGTATATCCACACATATATTTTCCAGCACCTTCAGATACACCTAAGATTACAGGTGAGTTTAACTCTTGTGCTGTTAAAAGGATAGCCTTTGTCCATTCTAAGTTGTTAATGTTGAATTGTCCAACTGCGTACTTTCCTGCCTTTGCTTTGTTTAACATCTCTTTTGCTGATACTAACATTTTTTATCCTCCATATATTCATTCATAAGTACCACACTATGTGACCTTTCGTTATTATAACCCAATCTGTGTAAAAAATAAAGGAATTTTTGCTATCTTTTGTAATGTTTTTATTTTTGGGTGTATTTTTTTGTTTTTTCATTGTAATCTTCTTTTCTTTATTTGTCACTTGCTTTCTTCTTCTTTGTCGTTTAAACTATATAAAGTGCGATAAATGATAGTTTTAAAGCAATTTTTATTTTTACATAAATCAAATTACGAACAAGTGCAATAAATTTTAAATTAGCGGCATTAATGATATGAAAGGACTTAAGCAATGTTACAACTTTCTAATCTATTAATAGAAAATACAAAACAAAAGAAACAAAAACGTCGCTTACCTAGTATTAATGAGGATATTTTTTCTCGAATTGCCAATGATGATAAGGCGGCCTTCGAGGAATTTTATAGAGCTACAGAGCAAACTGTTTATGCCTACATTTTATCTATCCTTAAAAATCCACAGGATAGCCAAGATGTAATGCAGGACACTTACTTAAAAATTCGCTCTGCTGCCCACCTTTATCAACCTCAAGGTAAGCCAATGGCATGGGTTTTTACCATTGCAAGAAACTTGTGTCTAATGAAAATTAGAAGTAACAGTCGTATCAATCAAAGTGCTATTGAGGATTTGGAAAATTCCTTAGATTATTCCACTACTCACAATGGTCAGGTAGAGGATAGAATGGTACTAAACTGTGCACTTTCTATATTAAGCGAAGAAGAACGTACCATTGTGATTCTTCACGCAGTATCTGGTCTTAAGCACCATGAAATTGCAAAAAACCTTGATTTGCCCCTTTCTACAGTGCTATCAAAGTACAATCGGGCATTAAAAAAATTGAAAAAAACTTTATTAGAAAAGGAGTCTTAACCTATGGGAAAATTGAATATTGAACAATCTATTCAGCGTTCCATTGCCGAGGAAACTCCTGATCTTCTAGACTGTATTATGGAGACCCCAGTAAAGAAAATGGAACGTGCCGATTTCATTGTAAGACAACAAAAAAATCGTCGTAGACAGCTTAGAAGCTATGTCTATGCTACCTTTGCCAGTTTTGCAATGCTATTTGCAATTTGTTTCCTATTTATATCAGATGCTCGCTCAGTAGATTCAGTCATTGGTATTGATGTAAATCCAAGCATTGAAATCAAAACCAATAAACATAATAAAATACTAAGCGTATCTGCCTTAAATTCAGATGGAACCAAAATATTGTCCGGTCAGAGTTTCAAAAACAAAGACCTAGACGAAACAGTCAATTTAATTGTGGACTCTATGGTAAAACAGGGCTACATTGATAACAACAAGAATTCAGTGTTAGTATCTGTTCAAAACAAAAATGAAAGCAAAGCCACCTCAGTAAAATCCACTGTGGTATCAGATGTAAGTGCCACCTTAGAGAAAAACCAAATCAATGGTACCGTTTACAATCAAAATGTTAATGTAGACAAAAAGCTTCAAAAGCTTGCTGCTAAGTATGGTATTTCTTATGGAAAAATGGTATTTATCTACAATATAACAAAGTTAGATTCTGAACTTAAAATTGAAGATTTAGTTTCCTTAACAGTGGAGGAAATTACTGATTTAGTAGAGAAAAGAGAAATCGCTTTAGATACTGTAGTGGAATGTACAAAGAACAATCAAACTGCAGCAACGACAGAGGAAAAAGAGCCTGTAGCTGAACCAAAAACTACAGAAGAGGATAACGGAAAGAAAGCTACTGCAGAAGAAAAGAATCCAAATACAGATGGTAAACCTTCTTCTACTGCAGCCTCTCAAGCCTCATCCACGGAAGAAGCAGCAGAGCCAAAGCTACCTACTTCCGAAACAGATATTCCAATTACCAAGCCTTCTACTGAAGATGACGAAGACGGCGGAGACGAAATTATTACGGATGACACAACAATTCAAGAGCTACCTCCTAGCAGAGAAGAAGATCAAATCAGCACGGAGGAGCTACCTATCACTCCACCTCAATTAGAAGATTCTATAGTAGAAGAGGACATAGAAATTACAGCTGAAGAAGTTGAATAGAAAAAAACAACCCCAAGGAAAAATCCTTGAGGTTGTTTTTTTATTCTCTCTTAAAAATACCTATTTCATGGTAATCTTTATGTATAAGCTATGTAATCCTAACGGTGTACTTTCATCATTTTATTAATTGCCTCTTTGCACACTTCAATAAATGCTGGATCTGTTGCCTTACTCATTTCGTATCTTACGTCATTTAAGGAAGGCTCCCACGTAACAAAAACTAAACTTTGTACAGCTGCACTCTTTACGTCTACGTTATCATCTGCAAGTAAACCAATTAGTGTATTATAGCTGTCTTCATTGTTGATTCTTCCAAGCACTTGTGCTACTGCAATTTTCACTTGTGGATCTTGATTCTTCGCATACTCCATTAGTTTTTTCATGTCCTTTTCGCCTAGTGAACGAACTTTTTCAACTTTTACTTTCCCAAACATAAGATTACCTCCTTATATATTCTAGTTCGATATCCCCATGATATCGCTTTGTCCATATTTCACATCTTTCTTTATATATATTGTATAATCAAAGCTACTCAATGTCAATCCCTAGTATATTTTTCATCATTATGTTGGAGTTTATTTTATTTTTTTATGCATTTTTACCCAAACTTTTTGAGAATACTTCTCGCAACAGAAATACCATTGGCGGAAGCTTGTTGAAGACCTCTAGTAATAGATGCTCCATCTCCAATGGCACGAAGGCCCTCTTTATTAGTTTTAAAATCTTGGTCTACTACTACTTTGTTGGAATAAAATTTCACCTCTACTCCATATAGCAGCGTTTCCTCGCTAGCAATTCCCGGAGTTACCTTATCAAGTGCCAAAATCATTTCACTTATATCCACCATGATTCGATGTGGAAATACCAAAGATAAATCTCCTGGTACTGCATCCTTTAAAGTAGGAATTAGATTGTTGCGACTAAGTCGCTCTGGTGTGGTTCTTCTACCTCGTTGAAAGTCACCAAAGGTTTGCACTAATATTTTTCCGTCACAAAGCATATTACTAAGCTGGGCAATATGCTTTCCATATTGAATCGGTGACTTAAAGGGTTTGGTAAAATTCTTAGATACCAGCAAGGCAAAATTAGTATTATTCGTTTTAAATTCTTCCGATTTGTAAGCATGACCATTCACCACTGCTAATCCATTTTCGTAGTATTCTGTTGCTACCTCACCAGATGGATTACTACAAAATACCCGCACCTTATCATCAAAGGTAGGTGTATGATACACTAGCTTCGCCTCATAAAGGGTACGATTTAACTCCTCCATGATTTCATCTCTTACTTCTACTCTAACCCCAACATCTACCGTTCCAACCTTGGTTTCCACGCCATGCTTCATACAAATTTCGCTAAACCATTCTGCCCCTTCTCTTCCTACTGCAGATACAATTTCTTTTGCATAAAATGTGTCATTATTTTTGGTTTTTACCCCTATTACTCTATCATTTTCCTCTATAATATCCTCTACCATAGTATCAAACAATAGCTCTACCCCTTTTTCTAACAAATCAGCCTGTAGCTTACCGTAGATTTTGTAGCCTTCCTCTGTACCTAAATGTCTAATTGGACATTCGATTAATTTTAAATTAGCTTGAATGGCTTTCTTTCTAATTTGACCGATTGCTTCCTTATCCTCTAAGCCATATACCTTCTCATCCGCACCAAACTTAAGGTAGATTTCATCAGACTCATGCAATAGCTCCTTTGTTTCCTCATAGCCTAATATTTCACCTAAATTGCCTCCTACATCAGGAGATAAAGAAAGCTTCCCATCCGAAAAAGCTCCCGCCCCTGCAAAGCCAGTGGTAATGGAACAAGGGTTACAATTCATACATTGCTTTGTTTTTCTTTTCGGACACTGTCTTTGTTCAATACGATGTCCCTTTTCAATCATTAGTATTTTGCAAGCGGGCATTTTTTCCTTTAATTCATAAGCACAAAATACCCCTGAAGGTCCTGCCCCAATTATAATCACATCATATTCCTGTTTCATAGGCTACTCCTTTCTACTACACACCTCTAATTGTTCACATGCGAAACGCAGCTACAACTTTTTTTGTTGTACAAAATATGCATATCCATAAGCAGGTACTTTGTACCCGTCGGCACTTATGTACCTTAATTACATGGCATTATAAGTTTGTGCGTAGCACAAATCTTGGGTGTGAAAATTTATTTTCACACTGGTGCCGCTACGAGGTACAACGTAGCGCAAGCGTGCCTGCATTGGATTTCATCTTTTGCACAACTGAATAAATTAAAGCTTCGTTTCGCAATTACCTAAACCACATTAATAATCAAAAATAAGGTTTAATAGATTTCTACTATAAATAGGGAACTTGCGAGAGTAAATCACATTTCTCGCTTTTACAGGGTCATCTGTAATAATACTGTCCACCCCAATTTGCGCTAGCTCCTCCATCCTTTTTTTGTCGTTTACAGTCCAAACATGCACCTCTTTTCCCCTTTTGTGAATTTCTACAACCACCTTTTCATTTACAAAGCTTTGCTCAAGACTAAAGAAATCTGCATATTCCAAATCATAATAGTTTCCATAAACTGCAGATAAAATATATCCTGTTTTAATATTATGATTCATTTTTTTAATTTTTGTTAAGGAACTATAAGAAAAAGATGAAATAATACAATCATCCTCAAAGCCGTTTTCCTCAATCACCTCTACTACCTTTTTTTCAAAATCCTTTTGGGTTCCGCTAGGCTTTAGCTCAATATTTAACTTAATTTTCCCTTTTGCTACCTTCATAACCTCATCTAAGGTAGGAATTCGTTCTCCCTCAAACTCCTCACTAAACCATTTTCCAATGTCAAGGGTTAATAAATCCTCGTAATTCTTCTTATATATTTTCCATTTTTTTCCTGTAATACGTTTTGTATTAGAATCGTGGAATAGCACAATAATGCCATCCTTCGTTTCCTGCACATCAATTTCTGCATAATCTGCCATATCCTCTACTGCTGCATGAATAGAAGACAAGCTATTCTCTGGTGCTGAAACCGAGCTTCCTCTATGGGAGGTAACCTTCGTCTGTTGCACCTGCAAAAGGTCATATCCATCGCAAATAACCATATACATAGCAACCACCTGAACAACCAATACGATGGTTCCTATGATAATCATCATTCTCTTTGTATTGACCACAAAACGTTTTGTAGCATCCTTTCGCTCTACAAAGGTATAGCTTCGTTTCTTTTTCTTGGTAAATCTAAGGTACATATGCACAATCATACAAATATTAGTAACCATTTCTAAGCTGGCAATAATCCACAATACTGTAGTATTTGATATATTAAATACGGATAAGAAAATGGCAAGGGCTAGCCTTTGATTACCAAACAATTTAGCTCCCACTGTTACAATGGCTAGGATTCCAGCATAAATTAAAAAATAAAAAATAAAATAAAGTACATTGGCACATAAAATACAACCGATAATTTTAAATTCTCTTCCCTTTGATAGCTCCACACTTTTTTTATAAGATTGACTTAGGGACTTACGGTCTAAGAAAAAGAAACAAAAAACAAATAAATACCGCATGACAAAATAAACCAATCCACAAAGCAAGGCAAGAACTAAAATCATAATAATTGGATTTTTTAATAATTGCCGATACACATAAGAGGATATCTCCATGTGACTAAACAAATAATTCATTACATTTACAAAATTAAAAATAGGAATCAAACATGCTACATAGAATACTAAGCCTATATTTTTCGGTTTAAAAATCTTTTTTAGCTGTCTTAAGCTAAGTAAAAATAATCTTCTTACAAATACCTTGTTATTTTCAAACTTATGTCCATAAAATAGGGTAAGGGTACTGATTTCCATTAACAAGGCGTAGGAAAAAATCACTAAAATTAATAGCAAAATCAATAAAATCTTTGGATTTTGCAAGCACTGTAACACATTTCTACTGGTAATATAATTATACCCTGTAATTTTCATTACAAAATCAAATAAAAATGCCATAATGGGAACTAAGCATAGGGTGGTCATAATCTTAAATATAAATTCAAATATTAATAATTTATTGGGTGTATCCTTAATAGAGGATATGGTATCCTTTAAAATTTTTATGAATTTTTTGATAGCAACCACCTGCCTTTCCTTTTTATTCTTCTGTTTACATTGTACACCAATTTTTGCTTTTATACAAACAAAAAGGGCAGTCCTTTGACTACCCTTTTGTATTATTTTTTAGCCACAGCATTTTTTATATTTCTTACCACTTCCACAAGGACATGGATCATTTCTTCCGATTTTTGGTGGTTTTACCACAGTGGTAGAAGATTTTTGTTCTCTGTATAACTCTTTTCTTTTTTCTTCTGATAAGATATTATCCCATTCTGGTAGCTCATATAGCCATTCAGCTCTGGCTCCTACCATGTTATAATATAGCTTCTCAACATCAATTTTTACTGATACAAAGGTATCTTCCTCTAACGTATCAAGTGGAATTGCTTCTTTTAAGCTTTCACTAATTCCATCTAGGAAACCAACAATCATGCTAATTTCTGTATCGAATCTCTCAGCTAATTCCTTTACTGTTCCTTCTAATGGTTGGTCTGGTGTTTTTAAAATTTCCTGATAGATTCCTTTTTCTATAGAAAAATATCCAAGCCAAAATTGTTGTCCTTCTTTTGAATTGTCATCATGTGAATAAGCGAAATCACGCCACTCCTGTAATAATGCCATCTTTCTTCCCATCCTTTTGCTTTTGTTTACATATGCATTCAGTATAGCAAATCTTATTTTGTTTTTCAACAAAATAATTAAACTTTTGTAGTGGCGTTTAATTCATTATCCTTTACATCAATTAAAATGGTGTCTCCTGTGTTTACTACATCCTTTAAAATTAGCTTAGCAGCAAGGGTTTCTACATTCTTTTGTAAAAATCTCTTAAGTGGTCTTGCACCATATACAGGATCATAGGCATGCTCTATGACATAATCAATAGCAGCTGGTGTTAATTCAATTTTTAATTCTCTATCTACTAATCGTTCATTTAACTCTGTGATTAATAAATCAACGATTCCACCAATGCTTTCTTTGGTAAGTGGTTTAAATAAAATAATTTCATCTAATCGATTCAAAAATTCTGGTCTAAAGTGTCCCTTTAGCTCCTCCATAACTGCTGCTTGACTTTCTTCCTTTACATTTCCAGCTTCATCGATTCCCTCTAACAAATAACTAGAGCCAATATTAGAGGTCATAATTAAAATAGTATTTTTAAAATCTACTGTTTTTCCTTTGGAATCTGTAATTCGTCCATCATCAAGCACCTGTAAAAGTACATTAAATACATCTGGATGTGCCTTTTCAATTTCATCAAATAATACAACGGAATATGGTTTTCTTCTTACTGCTTCTGTAAGCTGACCGCCTTCATCATATCCTACATATCCTGGAGGCGCTCCAATCAAACGAGAAACGGAATGCTTCTCCATATATTCACTCATATCAAGACGAACAATATTTTGCTCATCATCAAACAAGGTGGCAGCTAAGGTTTTGGCAAGCTCTGTTTTACCCACACCTGTTGGTCCTAGAAATAGGAAGGAACCAATTGGTTTTGTTGGGTCTTTAATGCCTGCTTTGGAACGAATAATAGCATCGCTAACCTTTTCAACACCTTCTTCTTGACCAATGACACGTTTTGCTAGTTCCTCCTCTAATTGAAGGGTTTTATTTCGTTCTGATTCTGTTAATTTTGCTACTGGAATACCTGTCCATTTTGAAATAATTTTTGCAATTTCCTCATCAGAGACCTTTTCATGAACTAAGGTCTTCTCCTGATTAGAGGCTGTTTTTTCTGCTTCCTCTAATTCCTTTTGTAGTTCTGGAAGTCTTCCATATTGTAATTGTGCCGCTTTTTCTAAATCATAATTACGCTTTGCAATCTGAATCTCATTGTTAATGGATTCTAATTCCTCCTGTAATTGTCTTACCTTTTCTACTGCACCCTTTTCATTACTCCATTGAGCCTTTTTAGAATTAAATTCTTCCTTTAATTCTGCTAATTCTTTTCTAAGGGTTTCTAATCGTTCCTTACTTAAATTATCAGTTTCCTTTTTAAGCGCCGCCTCTTCGATTTCCATTTGCATCATTTTTCTTTGAATTTCATCAAGCTCTGCAGGCATAGAATCAAGCTCTGTTTTAATTAAGGCACAGGCTTCATCTACTAGGTCGATTGCCTTATCAGGTAGGAAACGATCAGAAATATAACGATGAGATAATACTGCTGCGGATACTAAAGCTCCGTCTGTGATTTTTACACCATGATATACTTCGTAGCGTTCCTTTAAGCCTCTTAAAATAGAAATAGTATCCTCTACTGTTGGCTCGTCTACTGTAACAGGCTGAAATCTTCGCTCAAGTGCTGCATCCTTTTCAATATACATACGATATTCATCTAGAGTAGTAGCACCGATGCAATGTAATTCACCTCTTGCAAGCATTGGCTTTAGCATATTGCCCGCATCCATAGCGCCTTCTGTTTTACCTGCACCTACTATGGTGTGTAGCTCATCAATAAATAAAATGATTTCTCCAGCACTTTCCTTTACCTCTTCTAGCACTGCTTTTAGACGTTCCTCAAATTCTCCTCGGTACTTAGCACCTGCTACTAAGGCACCTAAATCAAGAGCAAAAATTTTCTTATCCTTAAGGGAATCTGGTACATCTCCTCTTACAATTCTTTGGGCAAGTCCTTCTACAGCTGCTGTTTTACCAACTCCAGGTTCACCAATCAATACCGGATTATTCTTAGTTTTTCTTGATAAAATTCGAATCACATTGCGAATCTCACTATCTCGTCCGATAACAGGATCAAGCTTGCCTTCCTTTGCTCGTTCTACTAAATCATATCCGTATTTTGATAAGGTATCATAGGTTGCCTCTGGATTATCACTGGTAATTCTTTGGTTACCTCTTACTTTAGATAGTACCTCTAAAAAGCGTTCCTTTGTAATATTAAATTCCTGGAATAATGCTTTGATTTCTTTATTTGGATACTGTAGCATTGCTAAAAATAAATGCTCTACAGAAACATACTCATCCTTCATATGCTTCGCATGATCCTCAGCAGAAATCAAGACCTTATTCAGTGCTTGACTCATATAAACCTGACCACCAGAAACCTTTGGCTTCTTAGCAATTAAATCCTCTACTCTTTGTAAAAAAATGGTTTCGTTTATATCCATTTTCTGAATCAACTGACGAATTAAACTGTCCTCAATGGTAAGTAAGCTATATAAAAAATGTTCTTGATCAATTTCTTGATTTCCATAATCATAAGCAATCTTTTCGCATTGATTCACTGCTTCTATGGATTTTTGTGTAAATTTATTAATATTCATACGATTTGCCTCCTTCGTTATATTGTTTGTTCTATAACTAGTATAACACCAATCATAAGAAATGCAAGAAAAATTTTTCACTATTCTTCATTATTTTCAAAAGCTAGCATTTCTAACGCTTTTTTATATTCTTCTTTTTCCTCTTGTCTATCCTTATGCTCTCCCTTTTTTCCAAATAACAATCCACAAACCATACTAGTAAGTGGTATGGTGCACAAAATCCCAATACTTCCTGCTAGCGCTTGTAATATTTCTACTACTAATCGCTCCATATTGAGTAAATAAATGAGAGAGGTTCCATTATAAGCCACTAACAAAAGTACCGTAGATAAAGAGCTTCCCACATAGGCAAGAACCAACGTATTTGCCATGGTTCCTAGAATATCTCTTCCAATTGTAAATCCAGAATGCATCAAAGCTTTTCTTGAAATATTTTTTATTTTGCGAGAAATTTCATGTAAGCTGGCTGCAATATCTACAGATACATCCATAACCGCTCCAATGGAGCCAATTAAAATTCCTCCAAAAATAATTGCCTTTAAATCAATGGGATGTTCTTTATTAATATATAAAAGATAAGTGGAATTTTCATCCAAAAAGCCTGTTAGCTGCATAGTCTTATCCATAATAACTGTAATAATGCCCGCAACTGTAGTTCCACCAATACAGCCTAGTGCCGCTGCTAGACTTTTTCGATTGGTACCATTTACAATCAACAAGGTCATAATCGCAATATAAATACACACAATAATGGAATATAAATAAATATTTTTCCCAGCCAACACCGCAGGAATAAATACTAAAAATACTACTAAACAGGTAAAGCCTAAGGACAATACTGTATGTAGCCCCTTCCATTTTCCAAATACTAATAAAGCAATAACAAAAATAAGCCCTAGTACGATTAAA
>JAFPBJ010000007.1 GCA_017390525.1 Lachnospiraceae bacterium
ATATTTCAGAGGCTGCAGCCTGCAAGGAAGCAATATCAGGTATTACTATGTACGAATGGCTTACCAAATGGGAGAAGGAATTTGACAGTCACGAAGAAGAATTTGTGAAAAACCTTTGTAGGGTGAGAGATAATATTCTTTGCCAGAATCACTTTATGATAAGCTATACAGGAAATGAATCGCCACAAGGCTTATTAGAAGAGCCAGTTAGAAAGCTTGTGATGCAGCTTAACAAGGAGCCAAAGGAATGTAATCAGTTAGAGGTTAAGCTAGAAAAGAAAGACGAAGGCTTTGAGACTGCCAGCAAGGTACAATACGTGGCAATGGCAGGAGATTATAAGAAGGTGGGATTTCCTTTTACAGGTGCGTTATATGTGCTTCAAAATATTTTCTCTTATGAGTATTTATGGAATCAAGTAAGAGTAAAGGGTGGCGCTTACGGCTGTATGTTTGGTTTCCAAAGAAATGGAATTGCTTATTTTACTTCTTATAGGGATCCAAATTTAGGAAATACCTTAAAGGTGTATGATAAAGCCTATGAATATTTAGAGAATTTTACAGTAGAGCAAAGGGATATGGATAAATTTATTATTGGAACCATTAGCAATATGGATACGCCTTTAATGCCAGAGGCTACAGGAGAGCGCTCCTTCCAAGCATATTTAACGGGCATTACTTATGAGCAGCTACAAAAGGAAAGAAGCCAGGTGCTTAATGCTACAAGAGAGGACATCATTGCTTTGGCTGCATATATGAAAGCAATAGCAAATGCCCCATCAATTTGTGTAGTGGGTAGTAAAGAGAAAATGGAAGAAGGAAAAGCTAGACTCAAAGAAGTAAGAAATATTTTCTAATGGAAAGAAACAAAAGAAAAAGGAGTAATCTATGAGCGATACATTTAAATCTGGATTTGTTACATTAATTGGAAGACCAAATGTAGGAAAATCCACCCTAATGAATGAATTAATAGGGCAGAAAATTGCCATAACATCTAGTAAACCTCAAACAACGAGAAATAGAATTCAAACAGTTTATACCTGTGAGGAGGGGCAAATTATTTTCCTAGATACCCCTGGTATGAACAAGGCAAAAAATAAGCTAGGAGATTATATGCTAAAGGTGGCAAAGCAAACCTTAAATGAGGTAGATGTAATTTTGTGGTTGGTTGAGCCGACCACTTACATAGGACCAGCAGAGCGATATGTTTTAGAGCAGCTTGCACAGGTAAAAACCCCAGTTATTTTAGTGGTAAATAAAATTGATTCTGTAGAAGAAATTGAGGTTTTTAAAGCCATAGAAACCTATAAAGACGAATATGATTTTAAAGAAATTATACCAGTTTCTGCTTTGCGAGGGAAAAACACAGATGATATTATAAGTACCTTGCTTAAGTATCTGCCAGAAGGTCCACAGTACTACGATGAGGATACCATTACAGACCAACCAGAGCGCCAAATTGTAGCAGAGTTGGTAAGAGAAAAAGCCCTTCGTCTATTAGATAAAGAAATTCCTCACGGCATAGCAGTTGTAATTGATTCTATGAAGGAAAGAAAAAAGGGTGGAATGATAGACATTGATGCAACCATTATTTGTGAAAAGGATTCCCATAAAGGCATTATTATAGGAAAACAAGGGGCAATGCTTAAAAAAATTGGTTCCCAAGCCAGAATGGAAATGGAACATTTACTAGGAACAAAGGTAAATCTTCAGCTATGGGTAAAGGTAAAAAAAGATTGGCGTGACAGTGATATGCTAATGAAAAATTATGGCTACAACAAAAAGGAAATATAGGAAATTATATACAGCATAAATATAGTAGCACAGGGGACTCTATTTTTGATAATAAAAGAAAATGGAGGACCCAAAAGTTGGAAGAATGGAACACATTTATACAAACTGGACGCGTTGAGGATTATTTACAATATGTATCTGCAAGCAATTTAAGTAGCAGAGAAAAGGAAAAGGTAGTAGGTGGAAAGGATAATGGGACAACAGATTACGGTAACAGCGATGGTTTTGTCCGCCACTTTAGTAGGTGATTATGATAGAAGAATTGTACTACTTACAAAGGAAAGAGGAAAAGTAATTGCATTTGCCAGAGGTGCTAGAAAAACAAATAGTCAGCTTCTTGGAGCCTGCAAGCCTTTTTCCTTTGGTCAATTTACATTGTTTGAAGGTAGAACTACATATAACATTATGTCGGCAGCCATTGATAATTATTTTGAAACATTACAAAAGGACTTAGATAGTATCTATTATGGACTATATTTTTGTGAGCTCTGTGACTATTTTACCAGCGAGGGCGTAGAAGAAACTGCCATATTACAATTATTGTATCAAAGTCTGAGAGCCATTGAGAAGAAAACCATCCCTCTTGATTTAGTAAGATGCATATTTGAAATTAAGCTGTTGTCTCTATTTGGAGTGGGAATGCAGGTGTTTTCTTGTGTTGGTTGTGGAGAAAAAAATGATCTATTATATGTGAAGGAAGAGGAGCAGGGACTATTTTGCAAGCATTGTGGTGCAGTGCATAAGGCAAGAAAAATTGAGGAATCTACCGTTTATACCTTGCAATTTATTATCAGCAGTAAGCTATCCTCACTTTACACCTTTCATGTGTCGGATACAGTACTTCATCAGTTAAAAGCAATTACCAAGAAAAATCGAGCCCTTCATATCGAGAAGAAACTAAAAACCATAGATTTTTTAGACAATTAGGTTGAAAAAAATACAACTGTCATGTTATAATATTTCATTATGTCTTAAAGTAAGAAAGGAATCATCAAACCATGAAAAAAACAATTGTATCTCTTTTGGTATGCACTTTATTATGTGTGAGCCTAGTGACGGGATGTAAAAGTGAACTAGCTGATGAAACTACTAGCACAATTTACATTAACAAAGAGGAAGAAATTGTAGGTGCGTACATAGAAAGCTTTGATAAGGCTTATTATGATGAAAAAGAATTAAAGGATATAATAAAAGAAAAGGTAAAAGAAGTAAATGAAATCCTAGGAAAGAAACAGGTGAAATTAGATACCTTTAAGGTAAAGGATAAAAAGGCAAAGCTAATTTTAAATTACAAAACCTTAAGTGCCTATAATGCCTTTGAAAATATAGGAATGGAAATAAAAAAGGTTTCGGATTATACAGATGAATTTCCTAAAATAGTTACGCTAAAGGGAGAAGAAGCTTCTTCAGAGGAAATAAAAAAGGAAAAGGATTACAAAGTGATTTCTACTGAAGAGGGAATTGATATTATGGTAGAGGGAACTATCGTTTATATCAGTGAAAATGTTGAAAAAATCAAAGACAACAGAGTAAAAACAACAGCAAATCAAAAGAATATAATTATTTATAAATAAATGCAAAGGTAAAATGGAAAGGAAAGTAAGAAAATGGTTAAATCAATGGACAAAATCGTAGCATTAGCAAAGGCAAGAGGATTTGTATATCCAGGCTCAGAAATATACGGAGGTCTTGCAAATACATGGGATTATGGAAATCTAGGCGTGGAACTTAAAAATAACATTAAAAAAGCTTGGTGGAAAAAATTCATTCAGGAAAATCCATACAATGTAGGAGTAGATTGTGCAATCCTAATGAATCCTCAAACATGGGTAGCTTCAGGACATTTAGGAAACTTTTCTGATCCATTAATGGATTGTAAGGAATGTCATGAAAGATTTCGTGCGGATAAATTAATCGAAGAATACATGTTTGAAAATAAAATTGAAATTGAAGGTAGTGTAGATGCATGGTCTAACGAGGAAATGGCAAACTATATTGATGAGCATGGTATAGATTGTCCTACTTGTGGTAAACATAATTTTACAGATATTAGACAGTTTAACCTTATGTTTAAAACCTTCCAAGGGGTAACTGAGGATGCCAAAAATACAGTATATTTACGTCCAGAAACAGCACAAGGTATCTTTGTTAACTTTAAAAATGTACAAAGAACCTCAAGAAAGAAAATTCCATTTGGAATTGGACAAATTGGAAAATCCTTTAGAAATGAAATTACTCCTGGAAACTTTACTTTTAGAACAAGAGAGTTTGAACAAATGGAATTAGAATTTTTCTGTGAGCCAGGAACTGACTTAGAATGGTTTGAATACTGGAAAAACTATTGTGTAAAATGGTTACAGGATTTAGGAATCAAAGAAGACGAAATGAGAGTAAGAGACCACGAACAAGCGGAATTATCTCATTATAGTAAAGCAACCTCAGATATCGAATTTTTATTCCCATTTGGTTGGGGTGAATTATGGGGAATCGCTGATAGAACAGATTATGATTTAACCCAACATCAAAATGAATCTAAGGTAGATATGACATATTTTGATGATGAAAAGAAAACAAAATATGTACCATATGTAATTGAACCATCACTAGGTGCAGACCGTGTTACCCTAGCATTCTTATGTGGTGCTTATGATGAAGAACAGCTAGAGGGAGATGATGTAAGAACAGTATTACATTTACATCCAGTGCTTGCACCAATTAAAATCGGAGTACTTCCTTTATCTAAGAAATTAAGCGAAGGTGCTGAAAAAATTTATCAGGAATTAAGTAAATATTATAATTGTGAGTATGATGATAGAGGAAATATTGGAAAACGTTATAGAAGACAAGATGAAATTGGAACTCCATTCTGTATTACCTATGATTTTGAATCAGAAACTGATGGTGCTGTTACAGTACGTGACAGAGATACAATGGAACAAGAAAGAATTAAAATTTCAGAATTAAAAGCATACTTTGAAGAAAAATTTGACTTTTAGTAGTGTGATAAGGTACATTAGACGATTGGAAAGGAATGGCGGTTTATATGACAAAAGTAAATATATTTTCAGGTTTTTTAGGAGCAGGAAAAACTACTCTAATTAAGAAGCTATTACAGGATGGTTTTGCGAAAGAAAAAATCGTTTTAATTGAAAATGAATTTGGTGAAATTGGTATTGATGGTGGTTTTTTAAGTGATGCTGGAGTAGAAATTACAGAGATGAATTCAGGCTGTATTTGCTGTTCCTTAGTTGGAGATTTTGGAAAAGCATTAAAGGAAGTAATTGCTACTTATTCCCCTGACCGTATTATTATTGAACCATCTGGTGTTGGCAAGCTTTCAGATGTTATAAAAGCGGTAGAGAAGGTAAAGGATGAGGTGGAACTTACATTAGATACTTTTGTTACCGTTGCCGATGCTACAAAAAGTAAAATGTATATGAAAAATTTTGGAGAATTTTATAATAACCAAATTGAGTATGCAAAAACAATTTTCCTAAGTCGTACTAAGGGAATGAA
>JAFPBJ010000065.1 GCA_017390525.1 Lachnospiraceae bacterium
GGAATCGTAAAGGGACTAGATCAGGCGTACCAAAATCCAAATGTAAAAATACATATTTACGGAAAAGAAACCGTAAGTGTGGGAAGAAAAATGGGACATATTACAGCTACAGCAGATACCCTAGAGGAAGCCATTGAGGCAGTAAATAAAGCCCATGATGCAATATCATTTTAAAATAGGTAATTGCGAAACGCAGTTTATGTTTTCTGTAGTTGTATAAAATAAGTTTTTGGGCGTTTCACAAATGCCAAATCATTCTAAAATAAGCAAAGGAGAGAAGAACCATGAGTCAAGTAGAAGTTGGAATTATTATGGGAAGTGATTCAGACCTTCCTGTTATGAAGGCAGCAGCCCAAATATTAGACAAGTTAGAGGTGCCTTATGAGCTTACCATTGTGTCAGCTCATCGTACCCCTGATAAGCTAGTAACCTATGCAAAAACAGCAAAGGAGAGAGGTCTTAAGGTGATTATTGCAGGAGCAGGAGGTGCTGCTCATTTACCAGGTATGGTGGCATCTATGACTACCTTACCAGTCATTGGTGTGCCTGTACAAACTAAGGCTTTAAGTGGTGTAGATTCCCTTTATTCTATTGTGCAAATGCCACCTGGAATTCCAGTAGCAACGGTAGCTATTAATGGTGCACAAAATGCAGGATTATTAGCAGCTAAAATTCTTGGAACCAATTGCGAAGCACTTTCAGAGCGATTGGCAAATTATGCAAAAGAGCTAGAAAATATGGTAGAAGAAAAGGCTACGAAGCTAGAAAACATTAAATATGAAGAATATTTAAAGCAAATGTAGAAAAATAATAGGAAAAAATGTAATCTTATAGACAATTGTTTTGACTATATGGTATGATACAAATAATAAACCAAGGAAAGGAAAAAGTGTGAGCTGTTTCATAGAACAGTTTACGCACAAGGTGTGAAATATGGATTACAAAAACGCTGGAGTAGATATTGAAGCAGGATATAAGTCAGTTGAGCTTATGAAAAAGCATGTACAAGCAACTATGAGAGAAGAAGTATTAACTAACATTGGTGGTTTCTCAGGAGCTTTTTCTCTTAAGAAATTTAAAGATATGGAGAATCCTACTTTAGTATCTGGAACAGATGGTGTAGGAACCAAGCTTAAATTAGCATTTATTATGGACAAGCATGACACCATTGGAATTGACTGTGTTGCGATGTGTGTCAATGATATTGCTTGTGCTGGTGGAGAGCCTTTATATTTCTTAGACTATATTGCATGTGGAAAGAATTTTCCAGAAAAAATTGCAACCATCGTAAGTGGTGTAGCAGAAGGCTGTAAACAATCAGATGCTGCCTTAATCGGTGGAGAAACTGCTGAAATGCCAGGCTTTTATCCAGAGGATGAATATGATTTAGCAGGCTTTGCAGTAGGAATCGTAGATGAAAAAGACTTAATTACAGGAAAAGAGCTAAAGGGTGGAGAAACCTTAATCGGAATTGCTTCTTCAGGAGTACATAGCAATGGTTTTTCTCTTGTAAGAAAAGTTTTTGATATGACAAAAGAATCCTTAGAAACCTACTACGATGAATTAGGTACTACTTTAGGAGAAGCTTTACTTGCTCCAACTAAAATCTATGTAAAAGCCCTTCGTGCAGTAAAAGAGGCTGGAGTAAAAATTCTTGCTTGTAGTCACATTACTGGTGGTGGCTTCTATGAAAATATTCCAAGAATGTTACCAGAAAATGTACGTGCAGTAGTGAAAAAGGATAGCTATCCAATTCCTCCTATTTTCAAGCTATTACAAAAAACTGGAAATATTGAAGAAGAAATGATGTACAATACTTACAATATGGGACTTGGAATGGTCATTGCAGTTAAGGATGAAAATGTGGATGCTACAATCAAAGCCTTAGAATCAGTAGGAGAAAAAGCCTTTGTGGTAGGAAAAACTGAAGTAGGAGAAAAAGGAGTTACATTATGCTAAAAATAGCTGTGATGGTGTCTGGTGGCGGAACAAATTTACAGGCAATTATTGATGCAATTGACAGTGGAAAGATTACGAATACTGAGATTTCAGTGGTAATTAGTAATAATAAAAACGCCTATGCCCTAGAAAGAGCAAAGAATCATAATATTGAAGCACTTTGTGTTTCCCCTAAGGACTATACTACAAGAGAAGAATTTAATGAAGCTTTACTAAAAAAAGTACAGTCCTTTGATGTAGATCTTGTAGTATTAGCAGGATTTTTGGTAGCGATTCCAGACGCAATGGTAGATGCTTATGAGAATCGTATTATTAACATTCACCCTTCCTTAATTCCTTCCTTTTGCGGAGTAGGCTATTATGGGCTTAAGGTACATGAGGCAGCGCTAGAACGTGGAGTAAAAATTACTGGTGCTACCGTTCATTTTGTGGATAAAGGTACGGATACAGGTCCAATTATTGCGCAACAGCCAGTAGAGGTGTTAGAAAATGATACACCAAAGGAATTACAGCAAAGAGTAATGGAGCAGGCAGAGTGGATTATTTTGCCAAGGGCAATTAATGATATTGCCAACGGAAAGATTACAGTAGAAAATCATAATGTATATAGAAAATAACATGGAGGATAAAATGAAAGTATTAGTAGTTGGAAGCGGCGGTAGAGAACACGCTATTGTTACTAAGGTAGCAGAGAGTAAAAAGGTTTCAAAAATATTTTGTGCACCAGGAAATGCAGGAATTGCAGAGCTAGCACAATGTGTAGATATTGCAGCTACAGATATCGATGGATTAGTGAAGTTTGCAAAGGCAGAAGCCATTGATTTAACTATTATTGGTATGGATGACCCACTTGTTATGGGTGTAGTAGATGCCTTTGAGGCGGAAAATTTAAGAGTATTTGGTCCAAGAAAAAATGCAGCTATGATTGAAGGATCTAAGGCATTTTCTAAGGATTTAATGAAGAAGTATAATATTCCAACTGCTGCGTACGAAACCTTTACGACTCCAGAGGATGCACTTGCATATTTAGAAACAGCAAAAATGCCAATTGTATTAAAGGCAGACGGACTTGCATTAGGAAAAGGTGTATTAATTTGCAATACTCTTGAAGAAGCCAAAGAAGGGGTAAAAACCCTTATGTTAGATAAGCAATTTGGTACTGCTGGTGATACTATTGTAGTTGAGGAGTTTATGACAGGTCGTGAAGTATCTGTATTATGTTACTGCGATGGAACTCATATTGTACCAATGACTTCAGCACAAGACCATAAGAGAGCAAAAGATGGTGATCAAGGTCTTAATACTGGTGGTATGGGTACCTTTTCACCAAGTCCATTTTATACCAAAGAGGTTCATGATTTTTGTGTAGCGAATATTTACCAAAAAACTATGGATGCTATGAAGGCAGAAGGAAGACCTTTTGTGGGAATTCTATTTTGTGGTTTAATGCTCACACCAGACGGAGTAAAGGTGTTAGAATATAATGCACGTTTTGGAGATCCGGAAGCACAGGTTGTACTTCCTAGAATGAAAAACGATATCATTGAAGTAATGGAAGCTTGTATTGATGGCACATTAGATAAAATTGATCTTCAATTTGAAGATAATGCAGCAGTATGTGTGGTATTAGCCTCTGATGGATATCCTGAAAAATATGAAAAAGGTTTTGAAATCAAAGGTTTAGATACCTTTAAAGGAAAAGATGGTTATTATGTATTCCATGCTGGAACAAAGCTTTCAGATGGAAAGGTAGTAACCAACGGAGGCCGTGTACTTGGTGTAACTGCCAAAGGTGAGGATTTAGTAAAAGCAAGAGCCAATGCATATGCGGCTACAGAATGGATCCAATTTGAGAATAAATACAAACGAAATGACATTGGAAAAGCCATTGATGAACAATAGAATAGAGAAGAAGCGTAGGAGAAAAGTGACCTACGCTTTTTTTCTTCTCTTGACATTTTTCCTTTATTGTTATAGTCTAAGTATAACAATATTAGAGAAGGAAGGAGAATGTTCTGTGTATATTAAAATAGATTTTAACAGTGAAGAAGCCATTTATATGCAGTTGCGTAATCAAATCGTTATGGGAATTGCTAGGGAGCAATTACATGATGGGGAATCACTTCCTTCCGTTCGCCAGCTAGCAAATAGCTTAGGTGTGAATATGCATACAGTAAATAAAGCTTATGCTATGTTAAGACAGGAAGGATATTTGTCTTTGGATAGAAGAAAAGGGGCTGTAGTTTCTGTACAGATTTCTAATAAGGTGACAGAAGTAGAGGCCATACATTCATCCATTCAAATGATTTGTGCACAGGCAATTTGCAAAGAAATTACTTGTGAGGATATGCATAATATTATTAATGAAATATACAGTAAGTTTGATTCAAAGGATTTTGGAATAATGGAGGAAAATGAAAAATGATAATTCGTTTTACAGAATGTGCTGCAAGGGCGCTTCAGGAAGCTAAGAACGCGGCATTTGAATTACAGCAAAAGGATATAGGCTCTGAGCATCTTTTAATTGGATTATTACGAGTAAAGGACGCGGTTGCAGGTAGCGTGCTAGAAGAAAATGGTGTAGAAGAAGAAAAAATCATTGAATTAATTGAACAATTGATTGCACCAGGAACCGTTGCAGTGATGGATAATGAAAATACCTATACCCCAAAGGCAGAGCGAGTTCTTGAAAATAGTGTAGCAGAGGCTAGAAGATTTCAGTCTGAATTAGTAGGAACAGAACATATTTTACTTACTATGCTTCGAGAAGGGGATTGCATTGCAGTTCGTATTTTAAATACCTTAGGAGTGAACATTCAGAAATTATATATTGATATTATGGTGACAGTAGGAGTAGATCCGAATACAGCCAAAAATGACTATATGAATATGCGTGGTGGAAAAAAACAAGCAAAGGGTCCACAAACCGTAGAGCATTATTGTACTGATTTAACTAAGAAGGCAAAAGAAAATAAGCTAGATCCAGTGATTGGACGAGAAGATGAAATTAAAAGAGTGATTCAGATTTTAAGTAGAAGAAATAAAAATAATCCTTGCTTGGTAGGTGAGCCAGAGTTGGAAAAACTGCGATTGTAGAAGGAATTGCTCAAATGATTTTAAGAGGAGAAGCACCAGAATCTATTGCCAATAAAAGGGTTATGACCTTAGATTTATCAGGTATGGTTGCAGGCTCTAAATATCGAGGAGAATTTGAAGAAAGAATTAAAAACCTTCTAAAAGAGGTAAAGCGAGAAGGAAATATTTTATTATTTATTGATGAAATTCATACCATTATTGGTGCAGGTGGAGCTGAGGGAGCCATTGATGCCTCTAACATTTTAAAGCCTTCCCTTGCAAGAGGAGAAATTCAAATTATTGGAGCCACAACAAGAGAAGAATATCGAAAATATATTGAAAAGGATGCAGCGCTTGAAAGAAGATTCCAGCCAGTAGTAGTAGAAGAGCCTACTAAGGAGGAAGCCATAGAGATTCTTAAGGGAGTAGCTCACAAATACGAGGAACACCATAAGGTTACTATAGAAGAGGAAGCCTTAGTAGCTGCTGTTAAGCTATCTAGTAGATATATTAATGATCGATTTTTACCTGACAAGGCCATTGATTTAATTGACGAGGCCTCTTCAAGAAAGCGTTTGGAATTTCAAGAAAGTACTCCAGAAATAAAAAAAATGGAGGAGAAAATTAAGGAATTAGAGCAACAAAAAGAAGTCTATATTATTGCAGGTAAATTAAAAGAAGCAAATGAAGTAAAGCATGAGCAAGGAAAATTAAGAGAAAAGATTGCCAGACTAGAAGCAAAGAAAATTACAAAAAAGAAAGAGCCTAAAATTTCTATTAATGAAAATGATATTGCTGAAGTAGTAGCAATGTGGACCAAAATTCCTGTAAAACGCTTAGAGGAAGAGGAAAGCATGAAGCTTAGAAAGCTACAAGATACCTTACACAAACGAGTAATTGGTCAGGATGAAGCAGTAAAAGCAGTAGCAAATTCAGTCAAAAGGGGAAGAGTAGGCTTAAAGGATCCAAACCGCCCAATTGGTTCCTTCCTATTCCTTGGACCTACTGGTGTAGGAAAAACAGAGCTGTCAAAGGCGTTAGCAGAGTCTGTTTTTGGAAATGAAAATGACATGATTCGTGTAGATATGTCTGAATATATGGAGCAGCATAGTGTGTCTAAAATGATTGGATCACCTCCAGGATATGTAGGATATGAGGAGGGTGGACAATTAAGTGAAAAGGTAAGAAGAAATCCTTACTCTGTCATTTTATTTGATGAAATTGAGAAGGCACATATTGATGTATTTAACGTACTTTTACAGATACTTGATGATGGTCATGTAACAGATTCACAAGGAAGAAAGGTAGATTTTAAAAATACAATTATCATTATGACTTCTAATGCAGGGGCACAAAATATTGTTTCACCTAAAAAATTAGGCTTTGCTTCCAAAGAAGATAGTGAAAAAAATTATCAGGATATGAAAAATCAAGTAATGGAAGAGGTAAAACATATCTTTAAGCCAGAATTTTTAAATCGTATTGATGATATTATTGTATTTCACGCATTAGAGAAGGAAGATATGAAACAGATTGCTCAAATTATGCTTGGAAAAATTATAGATAGAGCAGAGAAGCAATTTGAAATGAAGCTTAAATTTACTCCTGCTGCCAAAGAGTTTTTAATCGAGGCAGGTTCGGATAAGGTATACGGTGCAAGACCACTTAGAAGAGCAATTCAGACTCATATTGAAGATAGCTTAGCCGATGAAATTTTATTTGGCAGAGTAAAAAAAGGCGATACTGTCACTGTGGGAGTAAAGGATAAGAAAATATACTTTTCTGTAAAATAAGCATAAAAATCAGTGGAAAAAATGTAAAAAATAAGTTATAATGTTGTTATCGAAGATGCAATAGGAAGACTGAACAGGATGCACTTTCACATAACAAAGGATAAGCAGGAGGATGTAATAATGGCTGTAGTACAAGAATTACTAAAAAAAGAGGAAAATGGAACGTTAAGTTTTGGGAATTACGAATTAGATACCAAGTCTAAATTACAGGATTTTGAATATGAAGGTGATTTATACAAGGTAAAAACCTTTAAAGAAATTACAAAGCTTGAGAAAAACGGAATGTTCGTTTACGAATCGGTTCCAGGCACTGCAGTTTTTAATTTTGTGGCAAATGATAAAAAGGTTAGTTTTGATGTAGAGGGAAAGGATGATTCTCAAATTACCCTTGAATTAGAGCCAGAAAAAGAATATAAGGTTTTTGTAGATAATACAAATATTGGTAAAATGAAAACAAATCTAGGAGGAAAGCTTGTATTAAGTGTTGAACTAAATCATGAGGATCCTTCTAATATCGTAATTGAAAAATTATAAGAAAGCAAACGAAATTCTATTCAGATTTTTGAATAGAATTTTGTTTTTTCTAAAGGAAAGAAATGGAGATTAGTATGAAAAATAAGTCTGATGACCTTATTGTTACACAAAGTAAACGTTGTTTACTTGGCTATTTGTTTATGAGCAAAAACAAATAGCTTTGATGGCAGATGAAAAACTGCAATGCAGATTTTTCATCGCCTCTTCGCAATAAATTGCTTAGAAATGAGGATTAGTATGGCAAAAACGAAAGAAGTATTTTTTTGTAGTGAGTGTGGTTATGAGTCTGCAAAATGGATGGGGCAATGTCCTGCCTGTAAACAGTGGAATACATTTGCTGAGGAAAAAATAACCATTTCTACTAGTAAAGGTAGTCAGGGAAAAAGTGTATCAAAGAACTATAAAGCGCCTCAACCAATGAAGGAGATTAAAGTAACGAATACGAACTGGATTCATACAAAAATTGGTGAGCTTGATCGAGTTTTAGGTGGTGGAATTGTTCGAGGCTCTTTGGTATTAGTGGGTGGAGACCCGGGAATTGGAAAGTCTACATTACTTTTACAAATGTGTGGTAATTTAAGTGAATCAGGTCATAAGATATTATATGTTTCAGGGGAAGAATCAGAAAGTCAAATTAAGCTTCGAGCAGACCGATTAGGAGAGTTTACAAAGGAGCTTTATTTGTTATGTGAAATTCATTTAGAGCAAATAGAGGAAGCCATTTTAAAATTGAAGCCAGAGGTAGTGGTGATTGATTCCATACAAACTATGCTTAGTAGTGAAAGTGATTCTGCCCAAGGTAGTGTAAGTCAGGTAAGAGAGGTAACAGCAAAGCTAATGCAGCTAGCAAAGCAGGAGGAGGTAGCTATTTTCGTTGTAGGGCATGTAACGAAGGAAGGTACCGTAGCAGGACCAAAGACCTTAGAACATATGGTAGATACTGTACTTTATTTTGAAGGAGACCGATATGGCTCTTATCGTATGCTACGAGGAGTGAAGAATCGTTTTGGTTCTACCAATGAAATGGGAGTATTTGAAATGGTGGGAACAGGTTTATTAGAGGTGACCAATCCTTCTAAGGTTATGCTAGAAGGAAAGCCAAAGGAGGCTTCTGGTTCAGTGGTAACCTGTACCATGGAAGGAACCAGACCGATTTTGTTAGAGGTACAGGCACTTTGTACCCAGACGAATTTTAATATGCCAAGAAGAACAGCGGTTGGAATCGATTATAATAGAGTGAATTTATTAATTGCTGTCATTGAGAAGAGATTACATTTACAATTAGGAGGCTGTGATGCATATGTAAATATTGCAGGGGGAATCAAAGTAAATGAGCCAGCCGTAGATTTAGCAATTATTTTAGCGTTGATTTCTAGCTATAAGAATCGTAGCTTAAGTGAAGATACTATTGTGTTTGGGGAGGTTGGATTAACAGGAGAGGTAAGAGCTGTCAATATGGTGGAGCAAAGAATTAAGGAGGCAGAGAAATTAGGCTTTACTACTTGTATCTTGCCAAAAGCAAATTTACGTCATCAAAAAGAGAATGGTAATCTAAAGTGTATTGGTGTGGAGCATATTCATGAGGTATTAGATTATATTTCATAGATAATTGCGAAACGCAATGTATTTTTTTAAGTTGTACAAAATATACAAACCAACGCAGGCACGCTTGCGCTACGTTGTCTCTCGTAGCGGCACATAATGCGTCAAAATACGCCGCATAAGTGCCGACGGGTACAAAGTGCCTGCTAATGGAAATGTATATTTTGTACAACAAAAAAGTTTTCGTGTGTTTCGCAAGTGTCTATAATATTTCATAGATTTGGAGGAGAACTATGTCCTATTTCCCTTTCTTTATTGATATAACAGATGCACCTTGTTTGGTGGTAGGTGGTGGAGCGGTTGCTTATCGGAAGGTGGAAGCCTTGCTTCCGTTTTCTCCTAATATTATGGTGGTGGCACCTAGGATTGAAGAGGAGTTATGGGGGTTACAAGAGCAAAATCTGATTAAATGTTGCCAACGAGAGTTTCAAAAAGAAGATATTAAAGGTATGAGGTTTGTCATAGCTGCCACCAATGATAATAAGCTGAATCAGGAAATATTTAAGCTTTGTAATGAGGAAAAAATTTTGGTGAATGTGGTAGATCAAAGTGAGCTTTGTGGGTTTTATTTTCCTTCTATTGTGAAAAAGGGTGAGCTAGTGGTAGGGGTAAGTAGTGGAGGCAATAGTCCTACCCTAGCAAAGGAAACAAGAAAGAAAATAGAAGGTGTACTTCCTGATTTTTACGAAACACTAAATGAGCAAATGAGTCAGGTGCGAAACTATTTAAAGACTACTTCCTTGCCTATAAATATAAGAGCCAATATATTAGAAGCCATTTACCAAAAAAGTGAAGCAGAAGGTAGAGTTTTATCAAAGGAAGAGATAAAAAAAATAATAGATATGTAATTGCGAAACGCAGTGTATGTTTTCTATAGTTGTATAAAATATTCAATCCAATGCAGGCACGCTCGCGCTACGTTGTACCTCGTAGCGGTACATAATGCGACAGAATACGTCGCATAAGTGCCGACGGGTACAAAGTACCTGCTTATGGATATGTATATTTTATACAATTAATATAAGCTTCTTATGCGTTTCGCAATTACATAATAAAAACTAGGAGGGTTTAAATGATTCGAATTGGAACAAGAAATAGTAAGTTAGCGTTAATACAAACAAATTTGGTAAAGGAAAAGCTTTTGGCTGCTTTTCCAGAGGAAACAATAGAGATTGTGCCAATTATTACGAAAGGGGATAAGGAGCTTCATAAGTCCTTAGATTCCTTTGGGGGAAAAGGAGTGTTTACAAAGGAAATAGAAGATAAACTCTTAGATGGCTCCATTGATTTGGCGGTTCACAGTGCAAAGGATTTACCTATGGAGCTAGAAAAGGGGTTAGAAATTGGGGCATTGTTAAAAAGAGAGGATGCAAGAGATGTTTTAGTTACTAGAAAAGAACAAAAAACAGATTCTGCTATGGTAATAGGAACGAGTAGCTTAAGAAGAGAGCTACAAATCAAAGAGATTTATCCCAATGTAAGGGTGCGTTCCATTAGAGGAAATGTGCCTACTAGAATAGAAAAGCTTAGAAAGGGAGAGTATGACGGGATTATTTTAGCAGCGGCGGGCTTAAAGCGTTTAGGACTTGAAAAGGAGCCGGATTTACAGTATGAATATTTTTCTGTAGAAACCTTTGTGCCAGCGGCAGGGCAAGGCATATTAGCTATTGAATGTAGGAAAAATAGCTTAAAGGAGGTATTGGAAGCATTAAATGAGGAGGATACTAGACTAGCCTTTGAAGCGGAAAGAGCCTTTTTAGCTTCTATGGGAGGAGGCTGTAATGCGCCTTGTGGCATTTATTGTAAAAAAATGGATGTTGGGTTTATGTTATATGGAATGTATGGGGAAGGTGGTAGTTCGCCTAAGTATATAAAAAAACGAGTAGAAGAAGAACAGGAGCTTTCCAATCAAATCAATACCATTGCAAAGGAGCTACTGATAAAAAAGGTGTCTATTGTAGGAGCAGGACCAGGAAAGGAAGAATTGCTTACCCAAAAAGCATTACAATGTATCAAAAAGGCAGATGTGATTATTTACGACAATCTGATTTCTCCCTCTATTTTAAATGAAGCAAAAATAAGTGGAAAGCTTATTTATGTGGGAAAAAGGGCAGGGGCTCACTATATGAAGCAAGAAGAGATTAACCAGCTTATCATCAAATATGCCCTAGAAGGGAAATATGTGGTACGTCTAAAGGGAGGAGATCCTTTTATCTTTGGACGAGGGGCAGAGGAAGCACAAGCTTTAAGCTTGCAAGGAATTCCTTTTGAAATTGTATCAGGAGTGTCGTCTGCTTATAGTGTTCCTGCCTTTGCAAACATTCCTGTTACCCATAGAAATGTAGCATCTTCTGTGCATATTATAACTGGTCACGAAGGAAATCACAAAGAGACACCTACTATTGATTATGAAACAGTGGCAAAGCAGGAAGGAACTTTAGTATTTTTAATGGGACTTTCTCATTTAAAGGACATTACCCAAGGATTGATAACAGGTGGAAAGGAAGCTACTACTCCTGTGGCGGTGATTCAAAGTGGAGGAGGAGCAAGGCAAAAAGTAGTAGTAGGAACTTTAGAAAATATAGTAGAAAAATCATTAGAGGCACAGCTTATTACTCCAGCTATTATTGTAGTAGGAGAGGTAGTGAATTTAAGAGAAGAAATAGGAAAGGAAGCTATCTTACCGCTAACAGGAAAACGAGTATTACTGACAGGTACTAGACAAATGGTAGCAAAATTAAAGCAGGAATTAGAGCTTAAAGGGGCAGAAGGTATTGCCATTAGCTTAGTAGAAACTTGTGACCTAGAACAGGAGGGGCAGGAAGAGGTGTTAAGCTCCTTAGAGGGGTATCAGTGGGTGGTATTTGTAAGTCCTTCTGGAGTAAATTCTTTTTTCAATCGATTAAAAAAATACAAAATTGATAGAAGAAAATTAGCCCCTATAAAATTTGCTGTGGTAGGAGAGGCAACTGCAAAAGTCTTAGAGGAGCAAGGATATTTTTATGATTTTATGCCAAGTAAATATACCTCTAAGGATTTGGCGAAGGAGTGGATTCCTACCCTTTCAAAAAAAGATACCGTGCTTTTTGTACGGGGAAAAAATGGAGCAGATTATTTAGAAAGAAAATTACAGGAGAAAGGAATTCCTTTTCAGGATGTATTTCTTTATGAAACGAAACAGGATACAAGAAGAGCGGAGGAGTTAAATCGCCATATTGTAGAGGCTGATTATGTAGTGGTAAGCAGTGGCTCTGGAGCAAGGGCATTAAGGGATATGTTAAACCAAGAAACGCTTAAGGTAAAATTCATCGCCATTGGTCCAGAAACCAATAAGGTATTAGAGGAAGTAGGGTTCACAGAAGCGATTGTGTCAAAGGAAGCATCACCAAGGGGAATTGTAAAGGCGATATTAGGTGAGGAGACACAAGAAAAATGAGCAAATATTTAAAAATTTTATTAGGTTTATTAGGAATCACAATTTTGTTAAATATTCTAGCATTTAGTAAGGGGTTTTGTGATTTTTATGCTGATTATATCTATGTACACATTGCCAATGGATATGGGTGGCTTACCAACAAGCTACCTTTTCCTATGGGAGAAATTGTAATGTATTTTGCAGCATTACTTTTATTTTTAACAGTGGTGCTAATCATTGCTTATTTTTTCTTAAAAAGGAAAGAGAAGGCTAGATTATTCATAAAGAATTATATGAAAACCATGTCTATGCTTGTAGCAATTACGTTGTTTTTGTATACAATTCTATGGTTGATTCCGTTTCGAGGCACGTCTATTGAAGCACAATTAGATAAAAAGCATAGCTACTCTACGAAAGAATTAATCCGCTGTAGAAATTATGTTGTCAATCAGTTAAATGCGATTGCTGAGAAAATAGAGCGAGATGAAGAGGGACACATTATATATAGTGAAGATGCGGAAAGTTTGTGTAGGGATGCTTTAAAAGAGGTTGCAAAGGAGTATCCCCGTTTACGAGGGCATTATTCAACAATGAAAAAAGCCTTTTGTTCTGATTTTCTTGAGTGGATGGATATTGGAGGATATACCTATCCATATACTATGGAAATTACAGGAAATCGTTATGTTACAAGAATGTATTATCCAACTTTGTATGTGCATGAAATGGCTCACCACAAAGGATATTATAAAGAAAGTGATGCTAATTTTATTAGCTTTTTAGTATGTAGTAGTAGCGAGGATTTACGGTTGCAGTATTCGGCATATCTAGATATGTATTACTATTTAGATAATGAATATTTTGACTATGTTTGTGAAGTGAATACTGAGGCAGTATGGGAGGAATATGACAGACAGCCGATGTTAAGCAATCGAGTGGAGAAAGATATGTTAGAGGTAGATGAGGAAGGGGAAGAAGCATATGAGGAAGGTGTCAATCCTGTGTTAGAAGAAAAGGTGTCTACCTATGCAGAGGATGTAGCCAAAGTAGGCTGGGAAACACAGGCAGAGATACTTAAGGGGGATAACTATGATGGAGTAGTTAGAATGATACTAGAGTATTATGATGGGATTTTGTATTAAGGAGAATTGTAATATTTGAAATAATTAGTTGACTTTTATAAAAAGAGCGGCTATACTAACAAAAAAGACAAAGAGCACGAACTTTGTATTGTAACAGTAAACCCCAGTAGGATTAGGAGGACAATATGCATTGTTTTATGAAAATGAACGTTAATTTAATAGCTTGTAAACAAGGTGTAATTGTCCCTTATAATGTTTAGTGGGGTTTTTTAGTTTGTAACTGAAAGCTCAAACGTATGTAACGGTATATTTGTAATAAT
Organism: Lachnospiraceae bacterium; assembly: GCA_017390525.1. Lineage (GTDB taxonomy): Bacteria > Bacillota > Clostridia > Lachnospirales > Lachnospiraceae > RGIG989. The sequence continues at coordinate 13,778 of JAFPBJ010000065.1, forward strand.
TTGGACGATTGACACCTTTATATAAAGGTGTTTTTTTGATGCACAAAAGCAATCGAAGAAACACATATTTAGAAAGGAAATATTTATGATTACAATATACGGAAAATATACAAATGCAGTAGTTTATACAACAAATAATGAAGAATATGCAATTGATGATTATGCTCGCAAACAATTACAAATGATTTGTGATCATCCTAGTGCGTTAGGAAGTAAAATCCGCGTTATGCCAGATGTGCATCCAGGTAAGGTGGGCACCATTGGGCTTACAATGTCAGTAGGAGACTCACTACTTCCTAGCTTGGTAGGAGTTGATATAGGGTGCGGCATGACCATTGCAAAAATCAAAGCGAAGCATATGGAATGTCAGAAGCTAGATAAGGTGATTCGGGAAAATGTTCCAGTTGGTGGACAAATTAGAAAGACAGCCCATAAGCTTAGTAAGAATATTGACCTTAGCCGTCTGTATTGCTATAAAGCAATTGATGAGACTAAGGCAGACCTAAGTATTGGAACGCTAGGGGGAGGAAATCATTTTATTGAGGTGGATATGGATGAGGAGGGGAGCCTTTATCTTGTGATTCATTCTGGTAGCCGCCATCTAGGAATGGAGGTAACTGAGTATTATCTAAAAGAGGGACAACGAGTATCCCAGCTAAAGAAACAAGGCCATGCCCCTTATGAAATGACATGCCTAGAGGGGGAATTGTTAGAAGCTTATTTTCATGATTTAGAGGTTACACAGGAGTATGCCAGATTAAATAGAGAAGCTATGATTGATAAGATTGTGCATGGAATGAAATGGCGTGTTTTGGATAGTTATACTTGTATTCACAATTATGTTGACTTTTCTGGAGAGGTTCCAATTTTGCGAAAGGGAGCAATCCGTGCAAAGGCTGATGAAAATGTGATTATCCCAATTAATATGCGAGATGGAATCATTCTTGGCACAGGTCTTGGGAATGAGGAATGGAACTGTTCTGCTCCTCATGGGTCAGGACGAATTTATAAACGATCAGAAGTAAAAGAGCATCATACCTTATCAGAATTTAAGAAGGAAATGGAAGGGATTCATTCTGTTTGTGTAAATAAGGATACGTTAGATGAAGCTCCTTTTGCATATAGAAGAATAGGGGATATTCTTGATGTGATTGGAGAAACTGTAAGGGTTGATAAGATTATAAAGCCTGTTTATAACTTTAAAGCAGGTGGGAAGTAAGAAAAGAAATTAGATGATACATAGACAAATTGTTATTTCAAAGGAAAAGTAAGAGGCTGAAGGAGAAAAAATGACAGAACGACCAATTTTAGATAAGAATTTAGATAGTAAAACCTTTCGTGAGTTTTATTATTTGAAAGAAGAATTAGTAAATTTTTGTAGAGAAAATGGATTACCTATTTCAGGTGGAAAAATAGAAATAACGGATAGGATTGCTTATTTTTTAGATACTGGAGAAATTCGCCCTGCTTCCACCATAAAGAAAAAAGCAACATTGGTTTCTGATATCAATGAAAATACTAAAATAGAGCCTAATTTTGTTTGCTCAGAAAAGCATAGAGCATTTTTTAAGGAGCATATTGGAAATAGCTTTTCTTTCAATGTTGCTTTTCAAAAGTGGTTAAAAAGTAATACGGGAAAAACCTATAAAGAGGCAATTGTTGCCTATTATCAAATTCTTGAAGAGAAGAAAAAAGGAAAAACGAAGATTGATAAGCAATTTGAGTACAATACATATATTCGTGACTTTTTTGCAGACAACAAAGGGAAAACGCTAGAGGAAGCCATTAAATGTTGGAAGTATAAAAAGGGGTTACCAGGGAATAACCGTTATGAAAGGTCTGACCTTGTTGCACTTGACTAAACTATTTAGGTAATTGCGAAACGAAGCTTTATTTTCAATCAGTTGTACAAAATATACATACCAATGCAAGCACGCTCTCGCTACGTTGCCCCTCGTTGCACCACATAATGCGTCAAAATACGACGCATAAGTGGCGACGGGGACAAA